>CACZAZ010000051.1 GCA_902779285.1 uncultured Ruminococcus sp. | reverse complement strand
TAAAACCCGCTCGAATATCCTGTCCCCAAGCTGTTTTATTTTCGTTACCAAAAATCCACCATTCATCACAGATACTCCTATATCGTAGTTTCTATAATTCTACTATATAGGAGTGTTTTTGTCAATGGATAAACTATGAACACTCTTCCAGATAAATGAATAATATGTATCACCGAAACAGAGAAACACCTCTGAACCACATCGGCTCGGAGGCGTTTTTGTTATCTCTCTTCAGGTGGGCAGATCTTCGGGAGGATTTCAAGGAAGTGCTGACCGATCTTTTCTGCATCATAGCCGTTGGCCTCGCAGATGAACCGGACGGTATCCGGCAGTAGCACATGCCCCTTTGCTTTCTCCGCTTTGTATTTCTGCCACTCCTCATATTCTTTGTTTGTGATTTGCTTCATGGCGGTTACCTCGTTAAAATGGAATTTACAGAACGATGCTTTCCCCGTCTTCAGGAATCGTCTTTCTTTTCTATGGTGTGATAACTTGTCAAAACGACTTCTATTTTTATGTCCGGATGATATCGGCGAGCAGAACGGCAGGCACTTAAAGCCATTTCATCAAATTCGCCGTGTGTTCCCATCGTAAAGGACAAACAACCGTCCGCTATTTGCTCATCAATAGCGGTTTTCAAGCGTTCTTCGATATTTCCGTACTTGAGCCGCCATGTGTTCCGTGTTATATCTGTGAAATGTATCTACGATTCTTTTTAAGGACTCTTTCATCCCGCCCTCCGCAAATCCCGGTTTATAACTCTTTTTTTGAATCAGTATAACTTATAAATGTGATTTTGTCAATCATTCCGTATTGACAATTCCTTCTTCATCGTCTATAATTAAATTGGCAATAAAAATGTAACTTGTTACACTTTTTCGTAAAGGACGCAAAACGATGGAGCAAATCAAACGCGACGTATACCTGCAGAGACTGATCGATCGGGAGCAAAACGGGCTGGTGAAGATCGTCACCGGCATCCGTCGCTGCGGAAAGTCGTATCTGTTGAATACCCTGTTTTACGAGTATCTCAAAGGCAAGGGCGTGGACGACAGCCATATCATCCGGATCTCGCTTGACGACGACGAGAACGAAGACCTCTGCAAGCCCAAAGCGTTGAGCCGTCACGTCAAAAACTTGATCGTCGACGACGGACTGTACTATATCCTGCTCGACGAGATCCAACTGGCGGACAACTTCGTCGGGGTGCTGAACGGGCTTCTGAAACTTCCGAACGTCGATCTTTACGTCACCGGGAGCAACTCAAAGTTTCTTTCCACCGATATCGTGACCGAGTTCCGGGGACGCGGCGACGAGGTGCGGATCCTGCCTCTTTCCTTTTCCGAGTTTACGTCGGTCTACAAAGGTTCGGTTTATGACGGGTGGAAGGACTATTATACCTACGGCGGGCTGCCGCTCGTTCTCGCGCAGAGGAGCGACGAAGCGAAGATGAATTATCTGAAGGGGCAACTGAAAAACGTCTACCTGAACGATATTATAGACCGCAACCGCATCCAGAACGAAGAGCAGATCGGCGCCGTCGTGGAGATTCTCGCGTCGAGCGTCGGATCGCTGACCAATCCCCTGAAACTCTCCAACACCTTCCGCACCGTCGTGCAACTGCCGATCGCGGACAAGACCGTTTCCAACTTTCTATCCTATCTGGAAGACGCCTTCCTCGTTGACAGATCCAAGCGCTACGACGTCAAGGGCAAGAAGTATCTTTCCACCCCGTCGAAATACTATTTCACCGATCTCGGCTTGCGGAACGCCGCGCTCGGATTCCGTCAGCAGGAAGAAAACCACATTATGGAAAACATTATCTACCTCGAACTGGTCAAGCGCGGGTTTGCGGTGGACGTCGGGATCGTGGAAACCACGAAACGCAACGCGGATGGAAAACTCGTCCGCACCTATTCGGAGGTCGATTTCATCGCCAATCGTGGCAACAACAAGTATTATATCCAGTCCGCGTTCTCGATGGACGACCCGGAAAAGCGGGAGCAGGAACTCCGGTCGTTGCTGAACGTCAAAGATTTCTTCAAAAAGATCGTCGTCGTCAAGGACGACATCAAGCGCAAACGCGACGAAAACGGGATCGTCTCGATAAGTCTTTTCGACTTCCTTCTGGACGAAAACAGTTTGGAGTATTGAGACGTTTTCGCTTTTTCAACTTACAAAGCATAGCCTCCACCAAACGAAAACAACACGAACCCCTTTTCTCTCCGTCAGGCGAGATTTGGGGAGTAGCGCCCGCTTGCGGGCATCCTGTCCCCGTCGCATAGTCGTCCGCGGCGTGCGGCACAGCCACCCGCCCCGTACTCCTTGCTTTGGGTGACACCGATTGTGAAAACAGTCCACCGGACTGTTTTCACGTCACTAACGTCGAGTCTCGTATGCTCCACGCCTTTGGTCTCTTTATAATTGCTTTTTATAGAATCTTTCCCGACAAAGTTTTGAAAAAAACCGCAAACCCTTGAAAAAGTCCGTTTTATTTCCTTCCGTCCCGCGTATAATGAAGCCGTCGAATGAAGCGAAAGCCGACCGGGCGACCGCAAAACGACCGAAAAAAGAAAGGAAAAAGCTATGTTTGAAGACGATCTTGACCTGATCCTCGACGCGGACGGCGACGGAGACCGCGATTTCTTCGACCGCGAGGAGGCGGAGGAGGAGTTCCTCGCTCTGGAGAGAGAGGAGAACGATTCCGACGACGATTTCGACGGGGACTCCGACGACGACTGCGACGACCTCTGACTTGTCAGGGGTCTTTTTTTATGAAAAGTCTTGCAAAAAATTCCTTGACACGCGAAAAAAAGCGTGCTATAATAGGCACAACCGTTTGAAAATCCGAAAAAAGGAGGCGTCCCGGCATGAAAAAAACGAATATGGCGATCAGCGCTTCCTTTTATTATTATACGTTCTTCCGCTTTTACCGCGGGTTTTCTTTTGATGCCCGGAGGCAGACGGCAACGAGAGCGTAAACGGACTTTCGGTTTATGATTGCGAGCCGCCCTGTTCGATCCGGACAGAGGCGGATTTTTTCGTAAACGGCGCCGCGGGGCGCAGGAGAGGTGCAAAATGGAACTGAACGAAGCAAGAGAGAAGATCAAAGCGGTCGACGAGGAGATGGCGAAACTGTTCGTCTCCCGGATGGAGGCGGTGCGCGAGGTCGCGGCATACAAACGCGCCCACGGGCTCCCCATCGAGGACAAGGAACAGGAGGCGCGGGTGATCGAGGGGCGTTCCGCCTTGATCGACGACCCGGAACTCCGCTCGTTCTACGTCCGGTTCCTCTCGGAGACCATCGAGGTCAGCAAGAGTTGGCAGCACCGCCTGACCGAGGGGATGCGGGTCGCGTACAGCGGGGTGGAGGGCGCCTTCGCCCACGTCGCGGCGAAGCGGATCTTCCCCGACGGGACGCCGGTCTCCTATCCTTCCTTTGAGGCGGCGTACGCGGCGGTCGAGGCGGGCGAATGCGACGTCGCGGTGCTCCCGATCGAAAACAGTTTCGCGGGAGAAGTCGGCAGAGTGCTGGACCTGATGTTCTCGGGCGGGCTGTACGTCAACGGCGTCTACGACCTCTCGGTCACGCAGAATCTGCTCGGCGTTCCGGGCGCGAAGCCGTCGGACGTCAAAACCGTCGTCAGCCATCCGCAGGCGCTCTCCCAATGCGGGGCGTATATCCGCGAGCACGGGTATTCGACCGTGACCGCCGAGAACACCGCCCTCGCCGCGAAAGCGGTCGCGGAAAAGAACGACGTTTCGACAGCCGCTATCGCGAGCGGCGAGACGGCGGAACTCTACGGGCTGACCGTCCTCGACCACGATATCAACGAGAGCAGGACCAACACCACCCGCTTCGCCGTCTTCTCGAGGGCGGAAAACCCCTCCACCGGGCGGGACGGGGGCGCGTTCCTGCTGCTCTTCACCGTCAAGGACGAGGTCGGGGGTCTTGCGACCGCGATCAACCTCGTCAGCGCCTACAACTTCAACCTGCGCGTCCTGCGCTCCCGTCCGATGAAGGATCTTCCCTGGCACTACTATTTCTACGCCGAAGCCGAGGGCGACGCCTCCTCCGACGCCGGGAAACGGATGATCGCCGCTCTGCGCGGGGTCTGCCCGATGGTCAAGATCGCGGGGCAGTATAAGACCGAAAACGCCGAACAGGGGGGACGATCGATATGACGCTCCGTATGGAACTCGGAGAGAACGGCTACGATATCGTGATCGAGCGGGGGTGTCTTAAAAAAGCCGGAACGCTCCTCGACCTCGACCGCAAGGCGCTGATCGTGACCGACGACGGCGTGCCGCCGCAGTACGCGAAGACCGTCGCCGGAGCGTGCAAAGCGCCGACGGTCGTTACGATCCCGCAGGGCGAGAGCAGCAAGTCCTTCCCCGTCCTTGAACAACTCCTCTCCCGGATGCTTGCCGCGGGATTCTCGCGCTCCGACTGCGTATGCGCGGTCGGGGGAGGCGTGGTCGGGGATCTGTCCGCTCTCGCGGCGGCGCTCTATATGAGAGGGATCGACTTTTACAACGTCCCGACCACCCTGCTCTCGCAAGCCGACAGTTCGATCGGCGGCAAGACCGGGATCGACCTCGACGGGGTCAAAAACGTCGTGGGCGTCTTCCGTCAGCCGAAGAAGGTTTTGATCGACCCCGACGTGCTGTCGACCCTTCCCCCGCGCCAGATCGCGGCGGGTCACGCGGAGATCGTGAAGGCGGGGCTGATCGCGGACGCCGGACTCTTCTCGCTCTACGAATCGGGCGAAGCCGAGCGCGACCTTCTGACGGCGCTCTCCCGCGCTCTCGCGGTGAAAAAAGCCGTTGTCGAAGAAGACGAAAAAGAATCGGGGCTGCGCCGGATCCTCAATTTCGGGCACACGGTAGGGCACGGGATCGAGAGCGTGACCGGGCTGCTCCACGGCGAGTGCGTTTCGCTCGGGATGATCCCGATGTGCGCTCCAGCAGTAAGAGAACGGCTGATCCCGGTGCTGGAGCGGTTGGGACTGCCCACCTCGGTCGAAGCCGACCCCGAAAAGGTCTTTTCCGCGCTCCTGCACGACAAGAAAGCCGCGGGCGGCAGGATCACGGCGATCCTCGTCGAAGAGGTCGGCGCCTGCAAGCAGATCTCCCTCTCTCCCGAAGCTCTTCGGGAGAAGATCGAAACGGTGGTGAAAAGATGAAAAACACGTTCGGGACCAACGTACTGACGACCCTTTTCGGGGAAAGCCACGGACCCGCCGTCGGGGGCGTACTCGACGGACTGGCGCCGGGGATCCCGGTCGACCGCGAAAGGATCGCGAAGAAACTGTCTCTCCGCCGCCCGCAGGGCGCGATCTCGACCTCCCGCGTCGAAGAAGACGAATTCGAGATCGTCTCGGGCGTCTTTGAAAACAAGACCACCGGCACCCCGCTGTGTCTTCTGATCCCCAACAAGAACGTGCGTTCGGGCGACTACGACGCCGTCCGGGACCTTGCGCGTCCGGGTCACGCCGACTATACCGGCTTCGTCAAGTATCACGGCTTCGCGGACTACCGCGGCGGCGGGCACTTTTCGGGGCGCGTGACGGCGGCTCTGGTCGCCCTGGGCGCGATCGCGGAAACGGCGCTTGAAAACTGCGGGATCAGGATCGGGACGCATATCTCCCGCCTCGCGGGGATCCCCGACCGCGCCTTTGCCGATCTCGACGCGGATATCGCGGCGCTCTCCGACCGTCCCTTCCCCGTCCTCGACGGGGAGGCGGCAAATGAAATGCAGGCGGCGATCCTCGCGGCAAAAGAGGACCTCGACAGCGTCGGAGGCGTGCTTGAGACCGTCGTGACCGGGCTCCCCGCAGGGGTGGGCGAGCCGTGGTTCGACACGCTCGAGGGTCTGCTCTCCCACGGTCTGTTCTCGATCCCCGGCGTCAAGGGCGTCGAGTTCGGAGACGGATTCGCCCTGTCCGATCTGCGCGGCAGCGAAGCAAACGACGCGTTTATTCCGAAAGACGGCGGGATCGCCACGAGGACCAACCGCAACGGCGGGATCAACGGCGGGATCTCGAACGGGATGCCGCTCCTGTTCCGCTGCGCCGTCAAGCCCACCCCCTCGATCGCCCGCCCGCAGGAGACGGTCGACCTCCGCACGGGCAAAGCCGAAACCATCGCGATCCCGGGTCGGCACGATCCGGCGATCGTCCACCGCGCCCGCGCCGTCGTCGACGCGGTGACGGCGTTGGTCCTCTGCGACGCGATCGCGGGACGCTGGGGCGCCGACCGGCTCGGGGGAACGAAATGAACTACGGACTGATCGGGGAGAAACTGGGGCACAGTTTTTCCCGCGAGATCCACGAGAAACTCGGCATGTACCCGTACGAACTCCGCGAGATCCCGAAGGGGGAACTCGACGCGTTTATGACGGCGCGCAACTTTGCCGGGATCAACGTGACCATTCCCTACAAGACCGACGTGATCCCGTATCTCGACGGGCTCTCCGACCTTGCCCGCGAAGTCGGGGCGGTCAACACCGTCGTCAACCGGGACGGCAGACTGTACGGCGACAACACCGACGTTTGGGGTCTGATCTCCCTCATCCGCCGGATGAGAGGGGACCTTTCGACCTACAATATGGCGTACCGCGACTGTTCCGACGCGGAGTTTTTAATCAACACCACGCCGGTCGGGATGTTCCCGCGCGCCGGGTCGTCGCCCGTCGACCTGTCGCGTTTTCCCCGGCTCCGGGGCGTGGTCGACGCGATCTACAATCCGCTGCAAACCCGGCTTCTGCTCGACGCCCGCCAACGCGGGATCCCGGCGGAAAACGGGCTTTGGATGCTGGTCGCGCAGGCGATGAAGTCGGCGGAACTCTTCACGGGACAACCGATCGACCCCGCCGTGACCGAAAGGATCCACGCCGAACTCCTCTTTGAAAAAAGGAATATCGTCCTGATCGGGATGCCGGGCTCCGGCAAGACCACCCTCGGACGTCTGCTCGCGGACAAGCTCGGACGGACCCTTATCGACACGGATAAGGAGATCGTCGAAAGAGCCGGCGCGCCGATCACCGAAATATTCGCGACCGGGGGCGAAACCGCGTTCCGGGATCTCGAAAGCCGGGTGATCCGCGACGTCTCGGAGACCGGCGGTCTCGTGATCGCGACCGGGGGCGGCGCGATCCTGCGGGAGGACAATCTCGCGGCGCTGCGCTCCAACGGGATCCTCGTTTATCTCGACCGCCCGCTTGACGATCTGCTCCCGACCTCCGACCGCCCGCTCGCAAACGAAAAGGAAAAGATCCGCGCCCTCTACAACGTGCGCCGCCCGCTCTACGAAAACGCGGCGGACCTGACGATATCGGTCCAAGGCACCCCCGAAAATACAGCCCGCACAATATGGGAGAAACTGAAATGAAACTGCTCGTTCTGAACGGCCCCAACCTGAATATGCTCGGCGTCCGCGAGCCCGCGATCTACGGAAAAGAGACCTACGACGATCTCTGCCGGATGGTCAAGGAGCACGCCGAAAAACGCGGCGTCGAGGTCTCGCTCTATCAATCCAACCACGAGGGCGACCTGATCGACCGGATCCAGATGGCGTACGGCGACGTCGACGGCATCGTTTTCAATCCGGGCGGCTACACCCACACCAGCGTCGCGCTCCCGGACGCGGTCAAGGCGGTCGGGATCCCGACGGTCGAGGTGCATATCTCGGACGTTTCGAGCCGGGAGGACTTCCGGCAGATCAGTTATATCCGCGCCGCCTGTATCGCGACGGTCGCGGGACACGGGCTGAAGGGGTACCTCGAGGCGATGGACCTTCTGATCGGTGACGGCAAATGAGAGCGGTCTTTACCCCCTCGACCCCGTCGGGCATGATCAAAGCGCCCCCGAGCAAGAGTATGGCGCACCGTCTTCTGATCGCGGCGGGGCTATCGAACGGCGTCAGCCGCGTGACGGGGATCGCCCCGTCGGAGGACGTCTCCGCGACGGTCGACTGCCTTGCCGCCCTCGGCGCGAAGGTCACGCTTGCAAACGGCGTCGCGACCGTGTGCGGGACCGACCCGAAAAAGTCGAGCGGCGCTACGCTTCCCTGCCGCGAAAGCGGAAGCACCCTGCGTTTCTTTCTGCCGCTCTGTCTGCTCTCGGGCGGGACCGCGACGCTGACCGGCAGCGCAAAACTCCTCTCCCGTCCGCTCTCGGTCTACGAGACGCTGGCGAAGGAAAAGGGATTCGCGCTTGCCGAAACCGAAACGGCGGTCCGGGTATCGGGTCGCCTCACGGCGGGCGAATACGTCGTACCGGGCAACGTCAGCTCGCAGTTCGTTTCCGGTCTGCTCTTCGCGCTCCCGCTGCTCGACGGCGACAGCGTGATCAAACTTCTCCCTCCCGTCGAGAGCCGGAGTTATATCGATCTGACCCTCGCCGCCCTCGCAGAGTTCGGCGTGACGGCGGCGTGGACCGACGAAACGACCCTTGCGGTCAAAGGCGGGCAGACCTATTTCCCGCATGACGCAGCCGTCGAGGGCGACTGGTCGAACGCCGCCCCCTTCCTCTCGCTCGGCGTCCCGGTGACGGGGCTTGACGAGGGGAGTCTGCAGGGCGACCGCCGCGTGGCGGGATTCCTTTCGGAACTCGACCGCGGCTGCGCGGAGATCGACCTTTCGGACGTCCCCGACCTCGCGCCGGTCCTCTTCGCCCACGCCGCCATCCGTCACGGCGGGAAGTTTACCGGCACGCGCCGGCTCGCGATCAAGGAAAGCGACAGAGGACGGGCGATGAAGACCGAACTCGCAAAGTGCGGCGTCGCGGTCGGGATCCGGGAGAACGAGATCATGGTCGGACGGGGCGCGAAAAAACCGACCGAGCCGCTTTTCGGTCACAACGATCACCGGATCGTGATGGCGGCGGCGGTACTGCTCTCGCGGCTCGGCGGGACGGTCGAGGGGATCGAAGCCGTCGCCAAGAGTTTCCCCGACTTTTTTAAACAACTGCAATCCGTAAATATCAAGGTGGAGATCGAAAATGGAATGGATATCGAAAAGTAACGTACTGATCGTCGGGCTCGGGCTGATGGGCGGGAGCTACGCCAAGGGGCTGAAACGGCTGGGCTTCCGCGTGACCGCTCTGGCGAGAAGGAAAGAGACCGTCGACTACGCGATCGAACACGGGATCATCGACGCCGGCTCGCACGAGGTCGACCCGAAACTCGTCGGGGAGGCGGACGCAGTGGTGTTCGCGCTCTATCCCGGCGTGTTCAAGGAGTGGATTCGCGACTATCAGAAGTATCTGAAGCCCGGGGCGCGGCTGACCGACGTGACCGGCGTGAAGCGCTGCGTCGTCTACGATATTCAGGCGATGCTCCGTCCCGACGTCGAGTTCATCGCCTCCCACCCGATGGCGGGGCGCGAGGTCTACGGCGTCGAGAACAGCGACGAGCGGATCTTCTATAACGCCAACTATATCGTCACCCCGACCGACAAGAACACCCCCGAGGCGATCGAGTGGTGCAAGGATCTCGGGCGCATCCTCGGTTTCCGCAAGGTCAGCGTCCTGTCCCCCGAGGAACACGACGAGATGATCGGCTTTCTCTCCCAGCTGACCCACGTGATCGCCGTGTCGCTGATGACCTGCTCCGACAACCGGCACCTCGTCGACTACACCGGCGACAGTTTCCGCGACCTGACCCGGATCGCCCGCATCAACGACGCGATGTGGAGCGAACTGTTCCTGCTCAACCGCGACGACCTGCTCAAACAGATGGATCTGTTCATCTCCGAATTCTCCGAGATGCGCCGTCTGCTCGCGGAGGGAGACGCCGAGGGATTGCGGGCGAAAATGCGGCTCTCGACCGAACGCCGCGCCTATTTCAACAAGTAATACCCGACCGAAAGAGGAACCCGAAATGAATATGAACTTCAAACGCAAACTCCCGATCCCGATGGAGACCAAAGAGATGTATCCCGTCACCCGGGAGATGGAGGAGACCGTCGAGCGGCGGCTCACCGAACTGAAAGCCATCTTTTCCGGCGCAAGCGACAAGATGGCGCTGATCATCGGTCCCTGCTCCGCCGACAACGAGGACAGCGTGATCGATTACATCACCCGGCTGATCCCCGTGCAGGAAAAGGTGAAGGACAAGATCCTGATCGTTCCGCGCATCTACACCAACAAACCCAGAACGACGGGCGACGGCTACAAGGGGCTGGTGCATCAGCCCAACCCGACCGGCGAACCCGACCTTTTCAAAGGGATCATCGCGACCCGCGAACTGCACATGCGGGCGGTCAAGGAGACCGGATTTGCCTGCGCCGACGAGATGCTCTACCCCGAAAATCACAAATACCTCGACGACCTGCTCGGCTACGTGGCAGTCGGGGCGCGGAGCGTCGAGGATCAGCAGCACCGCCTGACCGCCAGCGCGATCGAATGCCCCGTCGGGATGAAGAATCCGACCAGCGGCGACCTCTCGGTGATGATGAACGCCATCCTCGCCGCCCGGCACCAGCACGACTTCATCTACCGCGGCTGGGAGGGGCGCTCCGGCGGCAACCCCTACTCCCACGCGATCCTGCGCGGCTACGTCGACAACACCGGCGTCACCTACCCGAACTACCACTACGAGTCGCTGGTGCGGGTCGCGGAACTGTTCCAAAAGCGGCAGATGCAGGATCCCGCCGTCATCGTCGACTGCAACCACGCCAACAGCGGCAAAAACCCCTTCGAACAGCCCCGGATCCTGAAGGAAGTGCTGCACTCCTGCCGCTACAATCCCGAACTCCGCAAACTGATCAAGGGCTTCATGGTCGAAAGTTACATTGAGGACGGCAATCAACCGGTCGACGGCGGCGTCTACGGAAAGTCCATCACCGACGCCTGCCTCGGGTGGGAAAAATCCGAGCGACTCATCCTCGATATGGCGGACGCGCTGTAAAAAGGATTCCCGCGGTCGACCGCAGCGGACGATAGAACGCCCTCCGCGTTTTGCGGAGGGCGTTCCGATATTTTTCTCGGGTTCATACGGCTGCGCCGAAATGAAAGCGTCCGTTCGACGAACGGACGCTTTCTTCATTCGATCGGTTTGTCGGCTTCGATCATCGCGTGGAAAAGTGCGACTTCCCGGTTCCACGCCTCGCACGACGGATCGGCCCGGCGATCAGGGAGCGACACGTTCTCGGAGAGGTATTTTCCGAGAAAGGCGGTCGCTTTCTTCGCACCGAAGTAGTTCAGGTGGTCGCCGTGATCGCGGGTGTCGGTCTTCCAGTCGATCGGCACCTCGTCAGAGAGGAGGTTCATATCGACGAAGGCAACGCCGACCTCCTCCGCGAGCGCGGCAAGACGCTCGTGCCGTCCCTCGCTCCAGTTGAGTGCGCTCGGCACGGAAACGAGGATCAGGCGAGCGCCGTTTTCGTCGCAAAGTTCCTTGATCCGCTCGACGTAATAACGGTTCTGGCTCGCGATCCGCACGGACTCCTTGTCCTTCGCCTTCCCCGTTTCGTAGACGGCGGCGACTTCGGTCGAAAAACGGTAGCCCTTCAAATCGCAGGCGCTCTCGTCGTCGGTCACTCCCCCGTTCCCGCCGATCTCCTTCCACTTGTTGTGATTGGTGAAGACCGAAAAAATCCCGCCGAGTTCGCGAAGCATCACGTTCGACGTCGACACCTTGCGGAAGATCGCGTTGGTTTCCAGAATCACGACCTTCGGCGATTGCGCGGAAAACACGCGGTCGAGGATCTCTTCGGTATCCGAAAGCAACTGCCCCGACGTCGCGCAGCAGTAGGACGTGACGCCGTACTCCTCAAAGAGCTGAAGCGGGATCAGCGAACTGTAGGTCTCGCTGTCCCCGACCATCAGCACGTCGACGGTGTTTTCGGGTTCGTCGTACACACCGCGAATCGAGGGGTCGAGCGCTCCCTTCGACCGATCGCTCTCCTCCGAGAAAACGAGGAGCGAGAGCAAAAGGATCAATCCGATGAGCAGGGCGACGAAACCGAGCGAGAAAGCGAGTTTTTTCACCGTTTCTTTTTTCATTCCGTCACCCCCTCAAAACTGCGCGTAGAGCGGATCGACCGGCGCGTAGCCGAAGCCGTAAGCGCCGAAAACCAGAACGAACAGGATCAGGGCGTACCAGATCGTCCAGCGGATCGCGACGTGCCGCCGCCCGATCAGGTCGCGCACCGAGCCGCGCGTCTCCTGCCATACGCTGACGGCGAAAACGATCGCGACGGTGACGAATACGATCGCAAGATCGTGGAGATCAAGCCCGCACTTCTCAAAGAACGCCCGGTTGAAAGAAGAGACGGAGAACTCCGTCACCATCTTCCCGAACATTTCGAGTCCGCTCAACAGTCCGTTGGCGCGGAAGAACAGTTCCCCGATCACGACGAGGACCGTCGTGCGAATCATCTGCAGAAGCCGATAGGGGAAGCATTCGGGGTTGACGTGCAGTTTCCGGTTGATCCATCGGACGGGCGGCGCGATCAGGTTGCCGAGCAGGATCAGGACGAAGTGATACATCCCGAAGAAGATGAAGTTCCAGTCGGAGCCGTGCCAGAGCCCGTTTGAAAGCCAGACGCAGAAAAGCGCGACGCTCCCGGCAAGCAGCGGACCGTAATGGTTGCCGATCTTTTTGCGCGCCGAGGAGGTCAGTTTTTTCATCTTGTCGGACGCCGTCACGGGATAGAACAGGTAATCGCGGAACCACGCGCCGAGCGTGATGTGCCAGCGTTTCCAGAACTCGGAGATCGTGCGCGAAAAGAAGGGACGCTCGAAGTTCTCGGGCATCGGCACGCCGAAGATTTCGGCGATGCCGATCACGGCGTCCATCGAACCCGAAAAATCCATGTAGAGTTGTACGGTGTAGAGAACGGCGCCGAGCGCGATCACCCCGCCGTCGCAGTTCCCGTAATCGTTGAAAACGAGAACGACGAAGGAGTTCAGCCGATCCGCGACGACCAGTTTCTTCATCATACCGAAGAGGAATCGCTGCGCCCCCCGCGTCAGGTTGCGGTACTCGATCTGCTTACAGTCCCAGAGCCGTTCCGCCGTCTGCCCGTACCGGCAGATCGGACCCTCGACGATCGAGGGAAAGAAGGCGAGAAAGAGCGCCAACCGCCCGAGATTCCCGTCGGCTTTCACGACGCCGTGATAGACGTCGAGAACGTACGAGAGCGCCTGCAGCGAGAAGAAACTGATCCCGATCGGCATCAGGTACTTCGGGACCCGCACCGAGATCGGCGCGTGAAAAGCCGAAAACACCCGGTTGACGTTCACGGCAAAAAAGCCCGAGTATTTGACGACGAGAAGAACCCCGACGTGCAGGATCACCGCCAGCCAAACGATCGCGAGCTGTTTTTTTCGGTATTTCTTTTTGAGGGCTTTGCGCGCCTCTTTGTCAAGTTCCGCCGTCGCCGCCTTCTGCTCGGTCTGCACGCGGTCGAGCCAGATCCCGAAATAATGGACCGTCAGCGTCGACGCGAGCAGATACGCGATCAGAGCGCCGCTGACGAACCAATAGAACAGGTAACTTGCGGCAAGGAGCCAGTATTTCTTTCCCCCCTTCGGGATCAGGGCGTAGCCGAGTACCGCGAGCGGGAGAAACAGGATGAAAAACTCGGGGGCGAAAAACGAGGTCATCGCGGCGCCCTTCCCCGCCCCGAGAAGACTTGCAAGCGACATCTGCGGGATCAATCCTCCGAGAGCCGTTCGATCATCGCCATCATCCGCTTGGCGGAATTGAAGTTGTCGGGGATGATCTCGACCGCCGGGATCGTGACGTCAAAGGCGTCCTCCAGTTCCGCGATCAGCGAGATGATGAGCAAGGAATCGAGGTAATGCCCGTCGATCAGATCCTCGCAGTTCTCGTAATCGACGCCCGGGTTCAGATCCTCCAGGATCTCAAGCAGTTGTTCCATCGTTTTTATCCTTTCTCACAGGTCGTAATTCGGCGTGTTGAGTTGCAGGGTTTCAAAAGGTTTCCGGACGCAGACCGCCGTCCCGTCCTCCCGGATCAGATAGACCGCCGGGACGTCGCGGGAGAGAAACAGCGCGATCCCCTCGGTCATACAGTAGGCGCCGGCGTTCTCAAAGCAGAGAACGTCCCCGATCCGGACGTCGGGCAGCGGCAGCTGTTTGACGATGATGTCGTTCATCGAGCAGAGCGAGCCGCAGACCGTCCGTTTCGTCCCCTCGGGTTCGCCGTCTTTCCCGACGACCGAGACGCGCGGGCGCTTCATCGCCATCGCCTGCCCGAAATAGACGAGATGGTGCATCCCCCCGTCGACGAGGACGTAATCGGTCTCCTTATTTTTTTTGATATCGACGATATGCGTATAGTACTTTCCGCAGGAGGCGGCGACGCTCCGCCCGAGTTCCAGCGTGATCTTCTTCCGATACCGCATCCCGCCGACGATCCGGGAGAACTCCGCGAGGTATTCCTCCTCGTCAAAGTCTTCGCCCTCGAAATACGAGACCGGAAAGCCGGGGCCGTATTCGAGGACCTCCGGCGCAAAGCCGTACTCCTCTTCCAGCCGGGCAAGAAAAGCGTCGAGCGCGCCGATCTCGCGGGCGATCTTTTTGACCGAGAATTTCTGCGTTCCCGAAAAGAACTGGATCCCGACGACCCGGACGAGCGGCGTCTTTTCCGAGGAGGAAACGATCTCGTCGATCTCGTCTTCGTTGATCCCGAACTGACTGTCGTTGGTCAGCCGCAGAAGCACGCGGATCTGTCTCCCGTACTTTTCGGCAAGGTCGCAGAACAGCCGGTACTGCGTTGTCGACTCAACGGTCAGCACGCCGCGAAAATCCGCGTCCGCGATCAACCCTTCGATAAACGACGGCGTCTTGTAAACGCCCGAAATGACCGTCTTTTCGCTCTTGATCCCGAGCGCGCGGCAGACCGCCGCTTCGCCCGGCGAACAGATCTCGAAGGCGTCGACCCGATCGGCGATCTCCCCCGCGATAAACGGGTTCGCCTTCACGGCGTAACAGAGCGAGCAGTTCTCGGGCAGGCGCGAACGCAGATACGCGACGCGCTGGGAAAGAACGCGGACGTCGAAGGTATAGAACGCGGTCGGACAATCGGCGGGCAGACGGTCAGGATTTGCCATCGTTTGCCTTCCTTTCCGCCGCCAGAACGGCGGCTTTCCGGTCGATTTTTCCGTTTTTCGTCATCGGCATCTCGTCAAGCCGCCGGAGAAATCCCGGCACCATAAAGGGCGGCAGCGTCGCCGTCAGACGGGCGTGAAGTTCGGCTTTTTCAACCGATCCGACGTAGTAGCCCTTCAGCCGATCGTTCTCAAAAACGCAGAAACAGCGATCCACCCCTTCGATCCCGGCGATGGCGCGCTCGATCTCCTCGAGTTCGATCCGGTGTCCCTGATACTTGATCTGATTGTCGCTCCTGCCGCAGAAAAAGAGGTCTCCGTTCCCGTCGTAGCGACCGAGATCCCCCGTCACGTAGATCCGCTCGGGATAGGCGGTGTTCAGGGGGTTCTGAATAAAACTCGCGGAGGTCTTCTCGTCGAGCCGGTAATACCCGAGCGCCAGCGCCGTTCCCCGAACGACGATCCGTCCGATCACGCCGGGTTCCGTGATCTTTCGGTCCCCGTCGTCCAAAAGAAAGACGTCCTCGTTCGGAAAACTCTTGCCGATCGGAATGCCGCCCGAGTAGTCGCGCCCCCGCTCCAGAATATGATAGGTGCAGTTGCAGGTGATCTCGGTCGGACCGTAGAGGTTGACGAACGTCGCGTCGGGCAGACGCGCCATCCACGCCGCAAGGTGCTTATAGGGCATCACCTCGCCGCTGAACAGGACGCGCCGCACGCTCGTCGGCGTTTTGTAATCAAGCCCGTGAAAGGTCGTGACGAGGCAGAGCGCCGAGACCGCCCAGGTCAGCGTGGTGACCTCGTTCTCGCACAGATAGTCGAGCAGGCGCGTCGGCGCCGAAAAGAACTTGCGCGGCACGACGACGAGCGTCGCTCCGGTCTTCAGGGCGGAATAAATATCCTTCACCGACACGTCGAAATCGAACGGCGCCTGATTGGCGATGACGTCGTCCGCTCCGATCCCGAAAAGCGGGACGAACTGACCGATAAAGTCGATTACGCTCTTGTGCGAGACGACGATCCCTTTCGGCACCCCGGTCGAGCCCGACGTAAAGTTGATATACAGCGGATCGGCGTCGATCATACCGACGCGCACCCGCGAAAGCGCTTCCGCGTCTTCCCCGCCGTCGATCAACTCTTCCGCCGCGAGAACCGTCTTGCCCGGAAAAAGCGTCCGCGCTTTTTCAACTTGCGCCGCGGTCGTCAGGACGACGTCGGGCGAGAGAACGTCGACGATCTGCCCGAGCCGACCGTCGGGCAGTTCGGGGTTGAGCATACAATAACAGCCCCCCGCGCAAACCGTCCCGAAAAAGGAACAGAGCGCGAGAACCCCTTTTTCCATATATACGCCGACGGGTCTCAGCCGAACGCCGTATCCGATCAGCGCCGTTCCGATCGCGCGCGCGGAGCGGCGAAGATCGGCGTAGGTAATCCGCTCTTCCTCTTCTTTCACGGCGATCTTATCGGCGTATCGGGCGGCGGTTTGATCCAAGTAATCAAGGACGGTTAGAGTCATTTTGGTTTTTCGTGATTCCTTTCGGCTCGGTATTAACGATTTCCCGAAACGACGGGCCTTTTCAAATTGTATCACATTTCGACGCGAAAAACAATAGAATTGCGGATTATTGCCACGACAGCGAATAGATACCTTTTCGCCCCCGCGCGCGAGGGCGCCCTCCCCAGTCGGAAAAACGGCGGCGGAAGGCGGGCGTTTTTTCAATTTCTCCCTCTCTTGCTTTTTCTTTCGAAGCGGTGTATAATGGAACCGGACGCGAATTATTCATTTTTTGAAATTTTCATTCGCGTTTATTCAAATAATATTCATTAAACACAAAAATATTTTCTTAAAATATCTTGACATTTCGGAATGCGGGTTGTATAATTATTCATATCTATTGAAAAGGTGACGAAAATGACGAAGGTTTTCATTGACGGGAGCGCCGGGACGACCGGGCTGCGCATCCCGGCGCTCGACGCGCTGACGCGGGCGGACGTCGCGTTTCTATGCCTGCCCGACGACGCGGCGCGGGAGGCGGTCTCGCTTCTCGGGGACGCGAAAACCGTCGTGATCGACACCTCGACGGCGCACCGGGTCTCCCCCGACTGGACCTACGGCTTTCCGGAACTCGCGGGTCAGCGGGAGAAGATCGCGAAGGCAAAGCGGATCGCGAATCCGGGATGCCACGCCGGCGGCTTTATCGCGCTGATCTCCCCGCTCGTTTCGGCGGGACTGCTCGATAAGGACGCCTCCCTCACCTGCTTCTCGCTCACCGGCTACTCGGGCGGCGGGAAGAAGATGATCGCGGAGTACGAAGACCCGGCAAACGCCGAACGCCTGCAAGCCCCGCGGATCTACGGGCTTTCGCAAACGCACAAACATCTCCCCGAAATGCAGTTGATCTCCGGGCTCTCGCGTCCCCCCGTCTTCGCCCCGATCGTCTCGTCGTTCTACGCGGGGATGGCGGTGACGGTGGAACTGCCCGCCGACCTCTTGAACGGGTCGGTCGCGGACGCGATCGAACTCTACGAAACGGTCTACCGCGGTCCCGTCGTCCGGTATTCCGGCGAAGCCGACCCCGACGGTCTGCTCTCGGCGGGGGTATTCGCCGGGCGGGACGATATGGAGATCTCGGTCTTCGGCGGCGGCGAACGGATCCTTTTGGTCTCGCGCTTCGACAATCTCGGCAAGGGCGCGTCGGGCGCGGCGATCCAGAATATGAATATCGCGCTCGGATTACCCGAGACGACCGGGCTGGCGCTCGGATAAAACCGAAAAGAGGAAAAGAAAAGTGAAAGTCATCACCGGCGGCGTCTGCGCCGCGAAAGGATTCAAAGCGAACGGGGTGCATTGCGGGATCCGCAAGAACCGCACCAAGCGCGATCTCTCGCTGATTCTGAGCGAGGTCCCCGCGTCGGCGGCGGCGGTCTACACGACCAATCTGGTCAAGGGCGCGCCTCTTCTCGTCACGCAGGATCACCTTGCAAACGGCGTCGCCCGCGCGATCGTCTGCAACAGCGGGAACGCCAATACCTGCAACGAAAACGGGATCGAGGTCGCGGAGCAAACCTGCGCCGCCGCGGCGAAAGTGCTGGGGATCTCGTCCGACGACGTCGTGGTCGCCTCTACCGGCGTGATCGGGCAGCCGCTCGACGTCGCCCCGATCGTCGCGGGTCTTCCCTCCCTCGCGGAGGGGCTTTCGGACTCCGGCAGCGCCGCGGCAGCCGAGGGCATTATGACGACCGACACCGTCCTGAAAGAGGTCGCGGTCGAGTTTTCGCTCTCGGGCAAGACCTGTCGGATCGGCGGGATCGCGAAGGGCAGCGGGATGATCCACCCCAACCTCGCGACGATGCTGGTCTTCATCACCACCGACGCGAAGATCTCCCCCGCCATGCTGAAAAAGGCGCTCTCGACCGACGTTTCCGACACCTTCAATATGGTGAGCGTCGACGGCGACACCTCGACCAACGATATGGTGACGGTGCTGGCAAACGGTCTGGCGGGCAACCCCGAGATCACGGAGGAGGGCGAAGACTTCGCGGCGTTTATGCAGGCGCTCAACTCGGTGACCGTCTCGCTCTGCCGCCTGATCGCGGGCGACGGAGAGGGCGCGACCCGGCTGCTCGAATGCAAGGTCGCCGGTGCGGATAGCAAACAGACCGCCCGCACGGTGGCGAAGAGCGTGATCTGCTCCAGTCTGCTCAAAGCCGCGATGTTCGGCGCCGACGCCAACTGGGGACGCGTCCTCTGCGCGATCGGCTACAGCGGCGCGAAGGTCGACGTTTCCAAAATCGACGTCGCTTTTGCGAGCGCGGCGGGAACGATCCCGGTCTGCAAGAACGGCTGCGGCGTGGACTTCTCCGAGGAGATCGCGAAGAAGATCCTCTCCGAAAAGGAGATCGAGATCCTGGTGTGCCTGAACTCCGGGAACGAATCGTCCCGCGCCTGGGGCTGCGACCTCACCTACGACTACGTGAAGATCAACGGCGATTACCGCACCTGACCGAAACGATCTGAAAGGAAACGAAAAATGCTGAACGCGATCACCAATCACGAACGCGCCGAGGTACTGGTGCAGGCGCTCCCCAACATCAAACGCTATAACGGAAAGACCATCGTGGTCAAGTACGGCGGAAACGCCATGATCGACGATTCCCTCAAGGCGCAGGTGATGGAGGACGTCGTGCTGCTCGCCCTGATCGGGGTGAAGGTCGTGCTGGTCCACGGCGGCGGGCCCGAGATCAACGGGCTGATGGAGAAACTCGGCAAAAAGCCCGAGTTCGTCGACGGGCTGCGCGTGACCGACGCGGAAACCATGGATATCGTGCAGATGGTCCTCGCCGGAAAGGTGAACAAAACGCTGGTCAACCTGCTCGAAAACAAGGGCGGACGCGCCGTCGGGCTGTCGGGTATGGACGGACGGCTGATCGAGGCGGTGCAGAAGGATCCGCGGCTCGGATTCGTGGGAGAAGTGGTGAAGATCCATCCGGCCCCCATCACCGACCTGCTCGAAAAGGGTTATATCCCGGTCGTCTCGACCATCGGCTGCGACCGCGCCGGCAACGCCTACAATATCAACGGCGACACCGCCGCCGCGTATATCGCCGGTTCTCTCGGGGCAGAGCGTATGCTTTTGATGACCGACATCGCGGGCATCCTCCGCGACAAGAACGATCCGTCGTCGCTGATCCCCGAGATCACGGTGGACGAGGCGGCGCGCCTCCGCGAGGAGGGAGTCATTTCGGGCGGTATGATCCCGAAAGTCGACTGTTGCGTGAAGGCGATCGCCGCCGGGGTCAAGCGCGTGGTCATTATGGACGGCAGGATCCCGCACTCGATCCTGATGGAACTGCTGACCGACGAGGGCGCCGGTACGATGGTAAAACCGAACGGGGACTGAAGATGACGATATTTGAAAAAGACAAAACCTACGTCGCGGGGACCTACAACCGCTTCCCCGTCGCGATCAAATCGGGCAAGGGCTCGATCCTTACGGGAGAAGACGGGCGCGAGTATATCGACCTGACCTACCTGGATCAGAGCCGGG
>CACZAZ010000050.1 GCA_902779285.1 uncultured Ruminococcus sp. | reverse complement strand
GGACGGAAACCCGAAAGCAAGATCACCTTTTTCGCCAGATCGTAAATCCGGACGGGTTTCCCCATATTCAGAACGAAGATCTCTCCGCCCTTCGCGTAGGACGCCGCCTGCAGCACCAACTGCGCCGCCTCGGGGATGGTCATAAAGAAACGGGTGATGTCGGGATGCGTGACCGTGACCGGCCCCCCCTGCTCGATCTGCTTGCGGAAACGGGGGATGACCGATCCGTGCGACCCGAGAACGTTCCCGAACCGGACCGCGACGAACTCGGTGTCCGAACATTTCTGCATCGTCTGGACGACCATTTCGCACAGCCGCTTGGACGCGCCCATCACGTTTGTCGGATTGACCGCTTTATCGGTCGAGATCATCACGAAGCGCTTGACGCCGTGCTCCGCCGCCGAACGTGCGACGTTGTAGGTACCGAACACGTTGTTCTTGATCGCCTCCGCGGGGCTGTATTCCATCAGCGGAACGTGCTTGTGAGCCGCGGCGTGGAAGACGATGCAGGGCTTGTACTCCTCCATGATCTCGTCCATCCGCGCTTTGTCGCGGACCGAGCCGATCAAGACGGTGAGCTTCTGCTCCGGATACTTCTCTTCCAGTTCGTTCTGAACTTCATAAGTCGTATTCTCGTAAATATCAAGGATGATGAGATGAGCGGGCTTGTAGGGGAGGATCTGTCGGCAAAGTTCCGAACCGATCGAACCGCCGCCGCCGGTAACGAGTATGACCTGCCCCGTGAGTTCGTCTCCGATCAGACGGTTATTCAGGACGATGGGGTCGCGCTCGAGCAGGTCCTCGATCTCAACGTTGCGAAGGATCTTTTCGGAGGCTCCTCCCTCTTTGACGAGAGACGACTCGACCCCCTTCATGATCATCACGCGCCGCCCGGTCTTACTGCAGATCGAAAGCAGCTCGGATTTGCTCTTCTGATCGATCGTACTGATCGCGAAAACGATCAGCTCGACGTTCTTCTCTTTTACGATGCGTTCGATATCGTCGCGGCCGCCGAGGACCGTCGCGCCGTGGACGTCCTGCTTGAGTTTCGCGGGATCGTCGTCGATCAGTCCGACGACGTCGAGATTGATCATATCGTTATAAGAGTTGTCGCGGAGCAGGATGACCGCGAGTTCCCCGGCGCCGATCACCAGCGTCCGCTTCGGTCGGCCGCTCTGATCCTTCTGCCGTTCCCGGACGAAAGACTCAGCTTCAAAAATCCGTGATCGCCGTGGAACAGGATGATGCACGCGAAAACGCCTGCGGCGGAACAGCCCCCGCAAACCGCGCAGAGCCGAACGCACTCCCAGGCGTTACAATATACCCAACTGATCCGGTAGATCCGGAAAATGAAAAATACGACGGGATAGACCGCGATCTGGATCAGCATTACGTACCAACGCTCGGAAATGAAGGATCCGAGCTCCGAGAACGGGACCGCGATCAGGTCGACGACGAGAATGACGAGAAACGGAAGAATCACATCCAATGCGGCAAAGAGCCAACGCTTCCGCCCTTTACCAAGCTGGCTTATGATATTCATAAAACGAATTCCTTTACCAATTCTTTTGGTCTTATCGACCTTTCGGCAGTTTTTTTCAAGCGAGACTTTCGTCGTTTGATTATGATTATACCACACCCTTCGTCAAAAAGCAACACAAAAAAAGAAAAACGCGAAAAACGCCGCCCCGCGCCCCTCGTTTTTATCCTCCGTCCGATCTGCGAAAAATGTTGACAAAACACGGAAAACGTGATACAATGAAATGGAATTTAAAAAAGAAAGAGGAAGGATATGGCTCCCGTTTTTGTCAACACGGTAAACGCTGACCGTTCCGTCATGCTTGAGAGCGTGCGCGCCGCGCTCCGTTTCCGCCGCAGAAACCTCGACGTCCCCTTCTGCATTCTCTCCGCGCTCTGTCTCGTTTGGGGGACCTGGTTTCTTATCCGCGGGATCTGGTACTTTTTCGTTCCCTATCTGCTCTCCGCCTTTTTCATCGCGTATCTTCTGCTCTCCTACCGCTTCCCGATGCTCCGGCTTCTGAAAGCGATCAAGGGCTGCGGACAGTCGTCGGGGTCGGGGATGATCGAATTCAACACGCTGTTCTCCGATTCTTCGATCGACATCCGGATCGACGGCGAGTCGCACTTTCTCTCCTATTCCTCCGTCTCCGCCCTGATCGAATCGGAGAATCTTCTGACGCTGGTGATCGGGGACAAATCGTTCAATCCCGTCTCTGTCCCGATCGACAAATCCGCGCTGTCGGTCGATCAGAAGATCGAATTCCTGCTTTTCCTCCGTCGGAAGAATCCCGGGATGCGGATCCTCCTCAAACACAAGAAAGCGAACGCCTCTTCCCAAAGGATCTCCGTAAAATAAACCTTTCGCCGCTCCCCCGTCCGAAACGGGAAAGCGGCGTTTTTTATTCGGTTTTGATAAGCGAAAGAACGGTTTTCGCGATCCCCGCGGCGTCGAGCCCGAGCCAGCCGAGCAGTTCGCAGGGCTCGTCCGGGGAGGCGAAGCGGTCCCGGATCGCAAGAATACGGATCGGGGACGTTCGAGCGGAGGTCTCTCGCAGCCGGTCCGCCAGGATCATGGAGGCGCCGCCGTCGAAGATCCCCTCTTCCGCAAAAACGACCGGAACGTCGGACGGGAGCAGAGACGAAAGTTCCTTTGCCGTTTCGTCGTAGGGTTTGAGTTGTTCGAGAAGGATGACCGTGACGCGGATCCCCTGTTCCAGAAGCAGTTCCTTCGCCTTCAGCGCCTCGGAGATCAGCCCGCCGTAACAGACGATCGCGGCGGCGGGATCCTTAACGCCGTCGGAACGCACGAACGGCGCGCCCCAAGCCCCGTCGGAAAAGAAAGCCGAAACGACGGCGGGATCCTCCCCGGCGTTCGGGTAACGGATGGCGACTGCTCCTTTATCTTCCTTCGTCAGATCAAGGATGGACGAGAGAGAACCGAACGTGACCGGCGCGTACAGTTTGATCCCCGGCACGTGAGAAAGAAACGCAACGTCAAAGATGCCGTGATGTGTCGGACCGTCGGATACGGCAAGTCCGGCGCGGTCGATGATGACCCGGACGGGGAGCCCCTGAAGCGCCACGTCGTGCAGAACGTTGTCGTACGCCCGCTGCAGGAAAGTCGAGTAGACCGTGACGTAGGGGATCATCCCCCCGGCTGCGAGCCCCGCGGAATAGGTCAGGGCGTGTTCCTCCGCGATCCCGACGTCGGTATACCGCTCGGGGAAACGCTCAGCAAACGGTTCAAGCCCCGTCGCGACGCCCATCGCCGCGGTCACGGCGACGACGCGGGGGTCCTTTTCACCCTCTGCGGTCAGCCATTCTCCGAACGCCTCTCCGAAGGTGCGGTCGGGCTTCTTCCCCGGGTGGATGCTGTGGAATGAACGGGGGTCCGCCTCGGCTTCGGGACATCCCTTCCCCTTCACCGTGCGGACGTGGACGAGCGTCGGTTCTCCCTGCTCCTTTGCCGCGATCAGCGCCCGTTCTACGGCGCCGTAATCGTTCCCGTCCACGGGACCGATGTAAAACAGCCCGAGTTCCTCGAAATAGTTGGAGGAGTACATCAGGTTCTTGATCGCCTTTTTGACCCCGTGGACGGCGTGGAAGATCCCGCGCCCGATCAGCGGAATATGCCGGAGGATGGACCGGGTGTCCTTTTTTGCACGGCGATACCGTTTGGACGTTCTGAACTTCGCGATGTGACGGGCGAACGCGCCGATATTGCGGGAGATCGACATTTCGTTCTCGTTTAAGACGATCACCAGTTTCCTGTCTTTTTTGCAGTTGTTCAGCGCCTCGTGGACCATCCCGCCGGTGAACGCGCCGTCCCCGATCACGGCGACCGTGAAAACGTCGCGCCCCTGCAAACGGTCCGCCTCTGCAAACCCGAGCGCCGCGGAGACCGACGTCGAACTGTGTCCCGCGCCGAACGGATCGTATTCGCTCTCTTCTCTCCTTGTAAAACCCGAGAGACCTCCCGGTGTACGCAGCGAATCGAAGCGGTCGCGGCGCCCGGTCAGCAGTTTATGTACGTAACTCTGATGCCCGACGTCGAAGATCAGACGGTCGTTCGGCGTGTCGAAGACGCGGTGGAGCGCGACGGTCAGTTCCACGACGCCGAGATTGGAAGCAAGATGCCCCCCTGTCTTCGTGACCGTTTCGATCAGATAATCCCGGATCTCGCGAGCGAGCTGCGGGATCTCTTTTTCCGGGATCTTCCGCAGATCCTCCGGGGAGGATATCCGGTCGAGTATTGGCGTATCTTTCATCTTTTCAATCCGACTTTCTCAGGTTTCTCGCGGGGAGCGGCCGACGATCCGGCGGTAGGCGCGGAAGAACGCCGAATAATCCCCGAATCCGACCTCCCCTGCGGCTATGACCGCGGGTGTTCCGCTCTCTATCTTCGATTTGGCGATCATGATCCGTTTGCGGGTCAGATACCCGTGGATCGAGATCCCGTTATGTTCCTTGAAACACCGGCACATATAAAACTTGCTGACCGCAAATCGCCGCGCCAGTTCGTCGAGTGTTTCGTCCGTGTCGATATGCCCGTTCAGATAGCGGACGACACGTGCGCCGAGCCGCTCCGAGATCGCGGTTCCCGATCGGGATTCGGTCGTCGCGACCATCACGATCAGGTCCGAGAGCCGCGTGCGCAGAAATACGAGCTGCTGCTCCTTCGGAAGGTCCGCAACGGCGTCGAGCCCGCGCAAAAGAGCGAAGAATTCCTCGGGAAGATCGCTCTCCGCGTAGCAGTTGCCCTCTCCCGGCGCCGACCGTCCGAGCAGATCGAGAAACACGCCGAGTTCCGACGGAACGCTCTCGCGCTTGAAGTTGAAAACCTGCCGCTCATAGGGCGAATCGGAGCGGATATCGACGTAGTGATACTCGTAGGGGCGAAAGAACAGCACCGTCCCCGGTCTGACGTCGTACGCGGCGCCCTCGACGATGAATCTGCCGTACCCGCGGGTGACGTAAATCAGCTCGTAGCCGTCGTGACAATGCCGTGAAAAATCGCTCGGCGTCGGGTTCTGATCCCTGCGGTGGTGATAGTAGAGAGCATACGGGCGTTTCACGTCGAACTGTACGACCATCGGAGGGCTCCTTTCCCGCGCCGGGTCCGTCCGGCGGCGCGCTTTTCTTTTCAATGATAGCACAGATGGGCAACATTTGCAATATTTTTTTGAAATAATGCAAAAATTACAATGGAAAAGCGCGTGCGCTTATGTTATAATGAATTCATAAAGATCGATAAGAGAGGATTTCCATATGAAACTCGGCGCACAACTGTTTTCTCTCCGTACTTTCTGCAAAACCCCCGAGGGGATCCGCGACACCTTCCGCCGCGTGAAAGAGATCGGGTACGAGGTGGTTCAGGTCTCGGGCTGCGGTCCAATCGAGCCCGAACGCCTGCGCGATATCTCGGAGGAGTTTTCGCTCCCGATCACCTGCACCCACTCCCCCGCCGAAAGGATCCTGCACGATACCGACAAACTGATCGCGGACCACAAGATCTACGGCTGCGGCAGCATCGGGATCGGCTCGATGGACGGCAAGTACCGCGGCTCGCTCGAGGGCGTCCGCGCGTTTATCTCCGACTACCGCGAAGCGTGCAAAAAGATCCACGACGCCGGGCTTCAGTTGACCTACCACAACCACGATTTCGAGTTCGTAGACTTCGGCGGGACCGATCTCTACGAAATTCTGATCGAGGAATCCGAATTCGATTTCATCCACGACGTGTACTGGTCGACCTTCGCCGGTAAGGATCCGCTCGCCTACATCCCGCGGCTTGCCGGTCGGATGACCAACATCCATTTCAAGGACCTGTCCGCCGCCGACAAGCATCCCATGTGCGCCTGCGGCGAGGGCGTGATCGATTTCAAGCCGCTGATCTCCGCCGCCGAAAAAGCGGGCGTCAAGTACGTGCAGGTCGAGCAGGACAACGCCCCCGACTTCCCCGACGCGTTCGGGCAGATGGAGATCAGTTTCAAGACCCTTCGCCCTCTGATAAAATAAATAAGGAGAATCACAATGGCAAAATTCATCCTGTCGGGATTTGCCGACGAAGCGGGCAACTCTCTTTCCGAGCAGATCGCCGCGCTGCAGCGAAACGGGATCGGTTACATCGAGCCCCGCGCGATCGACAAACAGGGCGTTATTTTCAAAACGGACGCCGAACTGAAAGAGATCCGGCGGCAGCTCGACGACGGAGGGATCCGCGTCTCCTCGATCGGATCTCCCATCGGAAAATACTCGATCGACGAGCCGTTAGCACCGCATCTCGAGGACCTTAAACTCGCTCTGAACTGCGCGCATATCCTCGGCACGAATCTGATCCGTATGTTCAGTTTCTTCGTCCCGCAGGAGCGGCTCAAAGAGTGCAGGAACGAGGTGATCGAGCGCCTTTCGGTAATGCTTGAGATGGCGAAAGCAGAGGGGATCACTCTCTGCCACGAGAACGAGTCGAAGATCTACGGACAAATGCCCGAACAAGTCGACGACCTTCTTCGGACGCTTCCCGAACTCGGGGGCATTTTCGACGCGGCAAACTACCGGATGAACGGCGCCGACGCCGCCCGCGGCATCGACGTCACGCTTCCCTCTCTGAAATATATGCATATCAAGGACGCGATCTTTTCCGAGCAGGCGATCGTGCCCGCCGGTGAAGGCGAAGGAAAAATCGCGGAGGCGATCGGCAAGGTCGACCGTCATACCGACAACGCCGTCTTTCTTTCCCTGGAACCTCATCTGCACATTTTCGCCGCCTACGCTTCGATCGACGAACACGAACTGAAGGGGCGCCACGCGTTCAACTCCAAAGGAGAAGCGTTCGATTTTGCGGTCGCGGCGTTGAAGAACCTGCTCAGACGAGAGGGGTATTCCGAAAACGGTCCTTTCTGGAGCAGATAATCCGGAGGTTTTATGAGAAGAATTGCGCTGATCGGGTGCGGCGCGATCGCGGGCAACCACCTGTCCGCCCTCGTACGGCTGCCCGACGTCGGGATCGTCGCGCTCTGCGATCCGATCCGGTCGCGCGCCGAAACCGCGCGGGATCGGTACGCGGCGAAGGCGGCGATCTACACCGATTACCGAAAGATGCTGGACGAGATCTCGCCCGACGCCGTACATATCGCGACGCCCCACTATCTCCATTGCGAAATGGCGTGCGAGGCGCTCTCCCGCGGGATCAACGTCCTCCTCGAAAAGCCGATCTGTATTTCGGAAGAGGAGATCGAACGGCTGATCGCGGCGGAAAAAGCGAGTAACGGGAAAGTCTGCGTTTGTTTCCAGAACCGTTTCAATCCGGCGACCCTCGCCGTCCGCGAACTCGCGGACGCGTGCGGCGGCGTCCGTTGCGCGCGCGCGTCGGTCACCTGGGATCGCGGCGACGCCTATTACCTTGCCGACGAATGGCGCGGAAAAAAAGCCACCGAGGGGGGCGGCGTCCTCATCAATCAGGCGATCCACGAACTTGATCTCATGATCGGATTCACGGGAACTCCCGTTTCGGTCTCGGCTAAGACGGCGAACCACGCCCACGCAGGCACGATCGACGTCGAGGACTCGGCGGAACTGCTGATCCGATTTGAATCGGGGGCGACCGCTTTTTTCACGGCGACGACCGCCTTCGGCTGCGACGCGCCGAACTTTGAAGAACTCTACTGTCAGAACGGCAGACGGATCACCCTGATCGGACAGGAAATCTATCTTGACGGAACGCCCTATCCCTACGACGTCCCCGACGGGCTCTCGCTCCCGGGGAAAGAGTGCTGGGGGGTGGGACACGTCAGACTGATCCGGCGTTTCTACGAGGCGCTCGACGCGGGGACCGAGATGCCGGTCACCCTCGAATCCGCCGCCGTTCCGCTGCGTGTTCTGCTCGCCGCCTACCGTTCCTCCGACCGTGACGTCACGGTCCCGCTCAAATAAAGAAAGGAAGTACGCCAAGTGAAAATGACCTTCCGCTGGTACGGGGAAAAGGACCCCGTTACCCTTGAAACCATCCGTCAGATCCCGAAGATGAGCGGCGTCGTGACCGCTCTCTACTCGATCCCCGTCGGGGAGAGCTGGGATCTTGACAGCATCCTGAAGCAAAAGAAACTCGCAAACGACGCCGGGCTCGAGATGGAAGTGATCGAGAGCGTCCCGGTCCACGAGGAGATCAAACTCGGTTCTCCCGCCCGCGACAAACTGATCGACAACTATATCACGACCATCCGTAACCTCGGACGTGCGGGCGTGAAAGTGATCTGCTACAACTTTATGCCGGTCTTCGACTGGGTGCGTTCGGAACTCGCCTACAAAACGGCGGACGGCTCCAACTGCCTCGCCTACGATCAGCACATGATCGACGCGCTGGATCCCCGCAAACAGTCGCTCTCCCTCCCCGGCTGGGACGAGAGTTACACCCGCGAACAGCTCGCCGCCCTGCTCCGCCGCTACGAATCGGTGGACGCCGAGCAACTGTTTCAGAATATGGTCTACTTCCTGACCGCCCTGATGCCCGCCTGCAAGGAGAGCGGGATCAAGATGGCGGTGCATCCGGACGATCCGCCTTGGTCGCTCTTCGGGCTTCCCCGCATCATCTCGAACGAAGCGGGGATCGACCGTCTGTTCCGGGCGGTGGACGAACCCGAGAACGGCATCACGCTCTGCACTGGCTCTCTCGGCGCGGACCGGAACAACGACCTCGTCAAGATGGCGGGCAAGTACGCCGCGATGGGACGCGTTCACTTCGTCCACGCAAGAAACATCAAGTTCATCCCTCAGGACGACGGAAAACTGTTCTTCCACGAAAGCCCGCACCCGACCGAATGCGGCTCGCTCGACGTCTACGGGATCCTGCGCGCCCTCTACGAGAACGGCTTCGACGGTTATATCCGTCCCGACCACGGGCGGAACATCTGGGGCGAATCGGGCAAACCCGGCTACGGGCTCTACGACCGGGCGCTGGGCGCGGTCTACCTCTCGGGTGTGTGGGAGGCGCTTGAAAAGACGCTCCCCGGAAATAAGAAAGAAGGGTAACGAAATGGCTGAAATGAAACTTCCCTACGCGCTCGACCTTACGAGCAAGGTCGCGGTCGTGACCGGCGCCGCCGGGGTCCTCTGCTCGGATTTCTCCCGTGCGCTTGCCAAATGCGGCGCAAAAGTCGCCCTGCTCGACATCAACGAGACCGTCGCGAAACAGATCGCGGACGAGATCGTAAAAGACGGCGGACAGGCGATCGCCGTCAAAGCCAACTGTCTTGAAAAGGCGTCGCTCGAAGAAGCGAAAGCGGTCGTGGACAAAGCGTTCGGTCCCTGCGACATCCTGATCAACGGCGCAGGCGGGAACAATCCCCGCGCCACGACCTACGACGAGACCTTCTCGGAGGCGACGCTGTCCGACCCCGACAAGCAGTCCTTCTTCTCGATCTCCCCCGACGGCGTGCGGTTCGTGTTCGACCTCAACGTCACGGCTGCGTTCCTTACCACCCAGGTCTTCGCCCTCGATATGGCGAAGTCGGGCAAGGGCGGGAATATCGTCAATATCTCGTCGATGAACGCCTACCGTCCCCTGACCAAGATCCCCGCGTACTCCGCCGCGAAAGCCGCGGTCTCGAACTTCACCCAATGGCTCGCGGTCCACTTTGCAGAGACCGGGATCCGCGTCAACGCGATCGCCCCGGGATTCTTCGTCACCAACCAGAACCGCTCTCTCCTGTTCCGTGACGACGGGACCCCGACCCCCCGCACCGGAAAGATCCTGGCGGGTACCCCGATGCGCCGCTTCGGAGAGGCGAGCGAGCTTCTCGGCGGTCTGTTCTTCTTCCTGGACGACGCCGCGTCCGGCTTCGTTACGGGTGTGATTCTCCCGATCGACGGCGGTTTTTCCGCCTACTCGGGCGTGTGAGGTGTAAATATGCCGTATATTCGCGTTCGCTGCAACCGTCCCCTGACCCCGGAAACGGTCAAAGAACTGCAAAAGGAACTCGGGAAGACCATCACGCTTTTCCCGGGCAAGACCGAACGTTGGCTGATGACCGACTGCGAGGGGGATTGCGCCCTTTCGCTCGCCGGGAACGCCGATCAGCCGCTCGCCATGATCGAGGTCGAACTCCTCGGCGCGACGAAACCCGAGGCGTACGAAGCCGTGACCCGCGACCTGACCGCTCTGATGGCGCGCGTCGCCGGGATCCCGGGAGAAGGCGTCTATATCAAATACGAGAATCTCGAATACTGGGGTTGGAACGGAGCCAATTTCTGACCCCCTTCCCCACAAAAAATCCGGCTGTCGTTCGACAGCCGGATTTTTTATTTGGATCAGAGAAGATCGACGCCCTTTTCCGCGCAGATCCGTTTGGTCTCCGCGTCCCAGTACGAAGACTGCACCTCGCCGATGTGCGCTTTCCGGAGGAAAAACATACACATTCTCGATTGACCGATGCCCCCGCCGATCGTGTACGGAAGTTCCCCCGCGAGAAGCGCGCGATGGAACGGCAGATCCGCCCGTTCGGGGCAGCCCGCCTCGGCAAGCTGGCGCTTCATCGCCTCCTCGTCGACCCGGATCCCCATCGAGGAGAGTTCGAGCGCGACGTCGAGGACGGGATAGTAAACGATAATATCGCAGTTCAGCGACCAGTCGTCGTAATCGGGGGCGCGTCCGTCGTGGCGGATCCCCGATTTCAGTTTGCCGCCGATCCCGATCAGGCAGATCGCGCCGTATTCCTTCGCGGCGAAATATTCGCGTTCTTTCGGGGTGGCGTCGGGGTATCTGTCCTCAAGTTCCTGCGTCGAGAGGAAGGTGATCTTCTCGGGGAGCAGGCGGTCGATGAACTTATAGTCGTCGGCAATGTAGATCTCGGTGTGCCTAAGCGACGCGTAGATCAGTTTGACGGTCCTTTTCAACGTGTCGAGCGTGCGGTCCTCGCGGCGAATGACCTTCTCCCAGTCCCATTGGTCGACGAAGATCGAATGGAGGTTGTCGGTATCCTCGTCGCGGCGGATCGCGTTCATATCGGTATAGAGCCCCTCGCCCGCCTCAAACCCGTAGATTTTCAGCGCCTGGCGTTTCCATTTCGCGAGCGAATGGACGATCTCGAAGGTCTCGCCCGACGTCAGATCGAAGGAGACCGGACGCTCGACGCCGTTCAGGTTGTCGTTCAGACCGCTGTCGCGCGAAACGAACAAAGGCGCGGAAACGCGCGTCAGATTCAGTTGGATGGCGAGATCGCGCTCGAAAAAGTCCTTGACCTTCTTGATGGCGTTCTCTGTCTGACGCAGGGTCAGGTGGGAAACGTAGTTCTCCGGGATCCGACAGCTTGACATACCTTACGCACCGGTTGGACCGGCGTCCTCCTATGGTTTACGGAATGTAATAATTATACTCAGATTCGTCGTTTTGTCAAGACCGTTTCGCCATTTTGGGAGAAATGCCGGCGACGTCTTCCCCTTCGTTCCTCTCCCGTTCGATCTCCGCGGCGCTCTCGGCGGCAAAGCGAAGGATCGCGCCGAGGGTGATGACCGTCGCTCCCGAAAAGAGCGCGGCAAGGCACGCGTCCTCCGAGACGAAGATACCGAGCAGGACCGAGATCCCGATCAGAAGAAAGGTCAGGCAAAAGAGCATCCGATAACTGCCCTTGCGATTCGTCGTTCCGATTTTCATTTCGTGCGCCTCCGTTTTTCTTTTTACGACCTTATTCTACCCCGATATTCGTTCCATAAAACGGACTTTTTAAAGGGCGCGGTGAAAAACGGCGGGTTTTGTCTTTGGGGCTTGACTTTTTCGCTTTTTTACTCGGTATTTTAGCAGGGTTTGCT
>CACZAZ010000049.1 GCA_902779285.1 uncultured Ruminococcus sp. | reverse complement strand
GAGGCGGGGCGCCGCGGCGGAATGAAAACGCTCTCGGTCAAGGGCGCCGTCGGCGCCGACTACTTCGCCCCCGACCTTTCGGACTACAGCATTTTCCGTCGGATCATCCGATAACCCCACTCCAACCGAACGAAAAGGAGAACGTAATGAAAAGAACAATGCTCGTATTTGCTCTGCTCCTCGCGCTCGTTTTGACCGTCCTGCTCGCCGCCTGCTCATCCGGGGGGAGCGAAGGGACCGAAGCGCCCGAAACCGAGGGCGACCACGAACACGTCTGGGACGAGGGGCGCGTGACCCGAGAGGGGAGCTGCAACGCCGAGACCCAAGAGGAGACCAAAGGCGAGATCCTCTATACCTGCACCGTCTGCGGCGAAACCAGGACCGAGGAGACCGACGGGCATACCTGGGACGATATCCGGGTCATTTCCTCCGCGACCTGCACCGAGACGGGACAGCGGCTTCTGACCTGCTCGGTTTGCCATAAGAAAGTATCGGAGAAGATTCCGATCGACCCCGACGCGCACAAGTTCGAATCGACGGCGGTGCGGATCGTGACCCTGCCGACCGACGATTCCGCCGGCGCGGGCGAGCGCGTCTGCACGGTATGCGGGACGGCGGTGACCTCTGCGGTTACCCCCGTCGAGTATTCCGACGGGGTCGCGGCGATCAAGGCGAAGGCGGCGTCGTTTAAGACCTCCGCGTTCGGTTCCGGAAGCGTCCGCGCCGATCTCGGCGGCTCTTCCGCCGCTACCCCGGTCAAGCCGACCGAGGGGCAGCACCCCCGCGTCCTGTTCAACGCGAACGATATCGCGGGGATCAAAACGGAACTTTACAGCGTCCGCAGCCGCTCCGCCGCCTCCCTGTTCCGCAAAGCGGTGACGAATCCGACCGACGGCAAGCTGTCAAGCGCCGCGCAGAACTTCTCGTTTGAGACGATGAGTCGGATCCAGTCGTTGGCGCTCGACTACGTCCTGACGGGGAATGAGATCTCGGGCTACTCCGCGATCTACGCGATCAAGAACGTCCTCACCACGCAAAACTACGACGGGATGAGCGACGTCTGCCGCTACTACGGCTACACGATGTTTACCGCGGCGTGCGTGTACGACTGGTGCCACGATCTGCTGACCGACACCGACAAAACGCAGATCATCCTCGGCGTGCAGAACAAGTGCTGCAGCGGGATGGAGGTCGGATTCCCTCCGACGAGTCAATCCGCGATCTGCGGACACGGCTGCGAATACCAGATCATGCGCGATTACCTGTCCTTTGCCATCGCGATCTACGACGAGTATCCCCTCTGGTGGAATATGATCGCCGGGCGCTACTATTCCGAGTTCGTTCCGATCCGCGAGGTTTTCTACGAAGCGGGGATGGCGCCGCAGGGCGTTTCGCTCTACGTGCAGACCCGCTACGGCGCGGACATCTACTCGGCGTGGCTGATCAAGGCGGCGACGGGTACGATCCCCTACGACGAGGAGGATATGAAGCAGGTCGCCCGCACCATCTTCTCTCACGAACTGCCGGGGAGATACAACGGACGGTATTACGTCGGCTTCAACACCGGCGACGATCACGTTCCGGACGGCAGTTTCATCGACTATACGCATATCGCCCTGATCTCGTCCCACGTTTTCAACGACGCGACTATGCGGGCGGAAGTCGAGTATTATAAAAATAATTATTCGACCTTTCCAAACGAGAGCGTGACGGGGGACGGTACCGTCGCGGAGTATCTGATCTGCTCTTCGTCGGGCGTTCAGGCGGCGTCGGACCGTCACGAGGGGATGGATCTGATCCTCTATAACGGCGGCTGGCTCGGGCAGACCATCGCCCGCAACAGTTGGAAGAACGACCAGGCGGCGGTCTTGATGAAGGTCGGCGTCAAAACGACGGGGAACCACGAACACCTCGACTGCGGTCAGTTCCAGATCTATTACCGCGAGATGCTGTCCGGCGACACCGGCGCCTACGTCAAGTACGGGGAGAATCATCACTATTTCTATCACCAGGCGACCGTCGCGCACAACAGTCTCCTGATCTACAACCCCTCGTTCGCGACCGACACCTCCACCTACAAGGGGTACTACACCGGCGGGCAGAGGTTCCAAAAGCTCGGGGAGATCTCGTCCTCCAACTACGAAGCGTGGAAGACCGGGACCAAATACGTCACGGCGACCGTCACGGGACACGAGGAGGGTTACGCCGACGGAGGGAAAACGCAGCCGGTCTACGCCTATATCGCCGGCAACCTCACCCCCGCCTACGACAGTTCGACTGTCTCGGAGGTCACGCGCCGGATGCTCACGGTCTTCGACACCGGGCACCCCGACGTGCCGATGTACTTCTTCGTTTTCGACAATATCACGGCGAAAAAGGCAACCTTCAAAAAGACCTTCCTGCTCCACACCGTCACCGAGCCGACGATCGACGGCAAGACCGTGACCGAGGTGAACGGGAACGGCAAACTGGTCCTGCAGAACGTGATCGGCAACAACGTCACGATCACCAAGATCGGCGGCGCAGACAAAAACTACTGGATCAACAATAACGGGCAGGATAAATACGATCAACTCGACAACAGTTACAAACGCGACGACGGCTACTGGGGCAGAGTCGAGATCAGCCCCGCGACCGGCAACGCGACCGACCAACTCCTGAACGTGATGTTCGTCTGCGACGCCGACAAGAGCCCGAATCTGACGGCGTCGGCGATCACCTCCGACGACGTGAAGGGCGCCCTGATCGGCAAGGTCGCGGCGGTTTTCGTGATGAACGCCACCCGTCGGAGCGCCGCGTTCTCCTTCACGACGACCGGCTCGGGCGAATACACCTACTACGTCTCGGGCGTCGCGGCGGGGAACTGGTCGATCACCGCGGGCGGACACAAGCAGACCGTCACGGCGACCGAAGAGGGCGGATTGCTCGTCTTTACGGCGTCCGCCGGGACCGTCACCCTGACTCCGAAAAACTGACAGTCCGAAAGAGAGAACGCGATGTTTCATCCTTTCGGCAGAAGCCGACTTGAGAATCAACTGAAAAAGAAGATCGCCGCCTTCGTCCCCTCCGATTTCGGGGGGGAGGAGGTGACGGCGGATCTTGCGGCGGCGTCGGAAAAAACCTATCCGAAACCGCCCGTCAACCCCACGCGCGGCCGTCATCCGCGCGTGCTTTTTACCGACGCCGACCTGCCCGGTATCCGGGCGGCGGAAGCCGACCCGCGAAACGCCGTCGCGGTCGAACTGTTCCGAGAAGCCGTCGCCCACCCGACCGACGGTGACTTCAAAACGGCGGAGCAGCACGGCGACAAGTTTTATAATTTCAACCAGGACGTTCTGATCGACCTGCAGGCGCTCGCGCTGAACTACGCCTCGAACGGCGACCGTCTTTCGGGGCTTCGCGCGATCTACGCGCTGAAAAACGCCCTGAAAACGATGGATTTCCGCGATATCGGCGGCGACCAATGCCGTCAGTTCGGTTTTGTGGCGTTCACCGCCGCCTGCGTGTACGACTGGTGCTACGACCTGCTCACCGACCGCGACAAAAAACAGATCGTCGCGGGCGTCGAGCATAAAGTGCTGGCGGGCGAAAACGACCGCGGCGAGAAGATGGAGGTCGGCTTTCCCCCGTCCGGGCAGGGCGCGATCTCGGGGCACGGCACCGAACTGCAGTTCTTGCGCGACTACCTCTCCTTCGCCATCGCGATCTACGACGAATACCCCCTTTGGTGGGAGTATATCGGCGGGCGTTTCTATGCCGAGTACGTCCCGGTCAGACGGGAGTTTTACCGGGCGGGAATGTACCCGCAGGGGACCTCGCTCTATATCCAGATCCGCTTTACGGCTGACCTCTATTCCGCGCTGCTCGCGCGGGCGGCGACCGGATCAATCCCCTACGACGAAGCCGATATGAAGCGGGTCCTCCGGACGGCGTACTCCTACGAACTCCCCGGCGGCTGCGCTTTCGCCTCGGGCGACGACCACACGGGCGACGCGCCGCTCGTCAACCTCGGGCAGCTCGCGCTCCTTTCTTCCTATTTGTTCAACGACGCGACGGTGCGGGCGCAGCTCGAATACCACGAAAAGAGTTATTCCGACTTCAACGGCTATTTTACGTCCTGCGCTTCTACTTCGCTTTATCTGATCTGTTCTTCGTCGGGGTTGAAACCCGCCCCCGACCGCCACGCGGATATGCCGCTCGTCCTTTATAACGGCGGCTGGCTCGGGCAACTGATCGCAAGGAACGGCTGGGGCGAAAAGCAGGCGGCGGTCCTCGCGAAGATCGGCTGCCGCTCGACCGCCAACCACGAACACAACGACGCAGGACAGTTCCAGATCTTTTACCGCACGATGCTGGCGGGCGACACCGGCTCTTACGACAAGTACGGCGACCCGCACCACTACTGGTACCATCAGGCGACGGTCGCGCACAATTCGCTCCTGATCTATAACCCCGCGCTTGCCGGGTCCGACCGGGGCTATTACAGCGGCGGGCAGACCCACAAATGGGAGACGAAGGATTTCTCGGTCTGGCAAAACGACCGGGAACACAAAACCGGGACCGTGACGGGGGTCTCCTACGGCTATGCCGACGCGCTTCAAACCAAGCCGACCTACGGCTATATCGCCGGGGATATCACCCCCGCATACGACGAATCGACCGTCTCGGAGGTCACGCGCCGTTTCCTGACCGTCTTCGATACGGGGAATACAGACGTTCCGATGATCCTCTTCGTCTTCGACCGGATCACGGCGAACGATCCCACGTTCAAAAAGACCTTTTTGCTCCACGTCCCCGCCGAACCGAAACTCGACGGACGCACCGTTTCGGTCGAGCGCGGGGAGGGCAAACTCGTTCTGCAGAGCGTTTTCGGCTGCGACTTGATCGAAAAGATCGGCGGGACGGGGAAGAACTACGTCGTCAACGGCGAACAGCTCGCCCCCTGCAAGGGCGGCGACGACGGCTTCTGGGGTCGCGTCGAGATCAGCCCGACGCCGGGCAGGGCGACCGACGACCTTCTGAACGTCCTCTTCGTCACCGACTCCGACAAATCGCCGGTTCTCAAAGCGCAAAAGATCGCAACCGACGAGGTCAAGGGGGCGATCCTCGGCAAGGTCGCCGCGCTCTTCGTCTGCGACGCGAAACGCCGCGAGGACGGGTTCTCCTTCACCCTCCCCTGCGACCGGGAATCGACCGTTTACGTGTCGGGCGTCGCCGCAGGCGAGTGGACCGTCGCGACGAACGGCTTCACCCGCGCCGTCACCGCCTCTGCCGAAGGCGGGCTGTTGGTCTTCAATTCTCTTCCCGGGGAAGTAACTTTGGCGAAGACGCTGCGCTGATCAATACTCCCGCAGGCGGGCTTGGAATAAACCACGTGCCGACAAGAAAGAGAGGGTCTTATGAAAAAAGCAATCGCACTTCTGCTTGTTCTTACGATGATCGTGCTCGCGTTCGCGTCCTGCGGCAAGATGACGGAGGAGACCGCGGCGCCCGATACGACCGAGTCCGAGGAGACGACCGCGACGTCGGATCAGACGACGACGGAGGAAGAGGTGACCGTCGCCGCCACGACCGACAAGTGGGAAGTGCTGGCGCCGAAGATCACGATCATCAACGAACGCGAACGTTCTTTGAGAATCGAACTCAGCGCAACCCGGGCGGATGAGAAAGCGTCGAAAAACGATCTCTTCGTGAAGGGACCCGACGAGGTCGTGGATGGCGTGACGCCCCTGATCCAGCAGATGGTCTACGAGCGCAACAAGGCGGCGAACGATCTTCTTCATACGAAGATCGAGTACGTCTTCTGGGATTACGTGTGGAGCAAGCAGGCGGAGCAGATCAAACTGGTCGTGCAGGGAAACGCCCCCGACGCGCCCGATCTTTTCGTCAATATGTATTACGACCTCGGAAAAGCAATGCTGAGTTCCACGCTGAAGGACGTTTGGTCGATCCCCGACAGTTTCTTCGACTTTAAAACCGAGGGCTGGCTTACCGCCTGGATGGAGAATATGTCGTTTACCGGCGATCGCGCCTACATCCTCGGCAGCGACTATTTCCTCGACCTGATGCGCTCGATAACCGTTCTTCCTTTCAGTCTGACTTTGATGGACGAACACGCGGAGAAACTCGCGCCCGCGATCATCGGTGAAAGCGGGACGCTCAGCGCGGGTGAGGAGCTCTCGCCCCGCTTCTTCGACCTCGTGGAGGAGGGCAAATGGACCTGGGACGTCCTCGGCAAACTCTGCGAGGCGATCTGGGAAGATACGGACGGAAACGGGGCTGACTCGGTTCGGGATCGGCTCGGCATTATCGCCGACGTACATTACGGCGTGAACGCCTCCAGTTTCGTCTACTCCTGCGGCGAACAGTTGACCGAGACGTATACCGTCGAGGACCAATCGAGCAAGTATTACGGCAAGCAATGGATCAGATATCCCGATACCTCGGCGGGACTTGATCAGATCTTCGAAGCGGTGAATTCCGTGTTCGAGGGTCCCGGTTCTCTCGGTACCGACTTCACGTCCGAAGGCGCCACGCCGGAGGAACCCGGTCTCGCGTTCCACCACGCCAAGTTTGCGCAGGGCGAGACGCTCTTTGCGGGGGTCAATACGCTCGCTGCGCTGGAGGACGACGTTTTTCAGCAGATGACGGATTATTACTCGGTGGTCCCCTGTCCGAAAGTGGACGCCGCCAAGTCCTATAACACGGTTATGGACTATACGGGCGACGCCGGAGGGATCAACGTCAACCTCAGCCCCCGCAAAGCCAAAGTACTCACCGCGTTTATTCAGTACTGTACCGAGAACTCGCCCGCGATCCGTGAAGAGTTTATGCAGATCGTGACCAAATACAAGACCACGGTTTACAATCAGGGTACCGACCGGATGCTCGAGATCATCTACAACAGCATCATTTTCGGACGCGACAAGATGGTCGACGATATGGTCATGGTCGGAGGTGCGAGTCACGAAGAACGCTGGCACGTACTTCTCAAGAAAGATCTCTTTTGCGCCGGCGGCTCGGATTATATTGCCGCGGAGTACCAATCGCTCCTCCCGCGCAAGCAGAGTATACTTGGTATGGTTATGGAAAAGTGGTATAGACTTCCGAAGGTTGAAAAATGACCCTTGATCGCCTCCCGCCGATATTTCGGCGGGAGGCGCGCTATGCGTTACGTCGGAACCAAATCTCAAACAGCCGCCTTCGGGCGGCGTTTTTTTATAATATGAAAAAACGCAAAAGAAAAAGAGGAGCGAATTGAAAAAATGTTTCGTTAATGTTGCTTTTTATGCAATAGATTCCATAAACCGTTGAAATATTTTTTCGCAGATGATAAACTATAACCAGCAAAAACTTACAGAAAAACCATCCAAAATCATCTAAAGGAGGAGAACCCCATGAAAAAACTCGCGCTTTTCCTTTCGCTGATCCTGTGCCTCGCCCTCATGTTCGCGTTCGCGTCCTGCGGTAAGAAGCCGCCCGCCGCGACGACGGGCGAAGAGACGCAGGCGACGCCGACGGGCGCCGCGACGACCGCCGCCGATACGACGGGGACGGAACCGACCGCGCATGTCCACACCCCGAACGAGGAGTACACGGTCGACAAGCCGGCGACCTGCACGGTGCCCGGCTCGAAGTCCAAGCACTGCTCGAGCTGCGGTGAGGCCATCGAGAGCACCGTCGAGGAGATCCCCGCGACGGGTCACACGCCGGCGGCCGAGTTCACGGTCGACGAGCCGGCGACCTGCACGGTGCCCGGCTCAAAGTCCAAGCACTGCACGGTCTGCAGCGCAATTATCGAGAGCACCGTCGAGGCGATCCCGGCGCCGGGGCATACCGTCGCGACCGAATACACGGTCGACGTGCCGGCGACCTGCTCGACGACCGGCACAAAGTCCTACCATTGCACGGTCTGCAACGCGATCATCGAAAATACTTCGGAGAATATCCCGACCGACGCGAACGCGCACGTTCCCGCTTGGGCGGACGAAAAGATCCCCACGCTGCTTGACGAGAGCGGTTATCGCGACGGCGAGTGTTCGCTCTGCCACGTGCCGCTCCACGAGGATCTGACGTGGGAACCCGAGATCTTTGATTCCAAGAACCCCTCCGGTAAGTATTACGACGAGGCGACGGGGAACTACTCCGTCCGCGAAACCTTCGGCAACATCCGCGGCGATCAGCACTTCTTCCCGACAAGCGAAGAGAACCCGCTCGGCAACGACGTCTGGTTCGAGTATTCGCTCCTCTGGAACGAAACCCTTGCCAACGCCTTGAACGCCAGGATCTCGGTCGCCGAGGTCACCGGCTACGACGAACCCGACGGGTGCGAACTCTTCGGACTGAACACCCGCGACGTCGCCGCAAACGAGGAGTATGCCGGACGCTTCTGCTTCAACCGCACCTACGTTTACGGAAGCAAAGCGGTCGACAAGAAAGAGGGGACCGATTGGTCCTCCAGTCTGGCGACTCCGTCGGATTGCGTTTTGGCGCTCGGCAACGGTCAGCCGCGCTATCTCGGTCGGTTTGACGAGACCGTTACGGCGGACTCTTACGTTTCGATCGGTAACTACGGCTGGCACCGCATCGGCTTCCGTTACCATATCGAGGCGGATCCGAGTGATCCCGAGAACACGAAAGCGCTGGCGGAACCCGGTCAGAAGGGATCCTACTACGCCTACACCGAACTCTACGTCGACGGCGTGAAGGTCTGGAAGATCGAAGAGAGCATCGTCGGTTACTGGGACGGCAACGCCTGGCAGAACAGAAGTTTCGCGCTCCGCCCGAACGACGCGGTTCCCTTCAAACTGACCGCGTCCGAGGCATTTGCGACCTCCAACGCCGCCTTCGTGGATAAGGCGATCGAGTTCAACGGGATCTGGTACGTTGACAACGACAAACGTTCGGTCGGTATGACCTTCTACGGCGTCGCGAACTCCGAGAACGCCGTTTACATCGTGATCGACGACCCGCAGTGGACCTGCGGCGACGGCTTCGTCCGCAACGTCGAGCCGGTTGCCGACCCCGCGGCGAAGGACTTTACCCTCGCTGACGGCGTGACGGTTCCCGGCGCGATCTACTTCCAGGAGGTTGAAGTACACGTCCATACGCAGGCGACTGAGTACACCGTCGACGCGCCCGCGACCTGCTCTGCCGACGGCTCGATGTCCTATCACTGCATCGTCTGCGGCGATAGTATCCCTGGCACGTCGGTCGTGATCCCGGCGGATCCCACCCTGCACAACGAGGTCATCGAAGTCAAGACCCCGAACCTTCTCGATCCGGACGGATACCGCAGAGGCGAGTGCACGATCTGCCATCAGACGGTGACGAACGAGGTCCTGACCTGGGAACCCGTGATCTTTGATTCCAAAAATCCCTCCGGAGACTACTACGACAGCGCGAGCGGGGATTACGCCGTCCGGAAGACCTTCGGGGAGATCCGCGGCAGCAAGCACTTCTACCCGACCGAGGCCGATCACGACGGCAACGACCTCTGGTTCGAGTATTCGCTCCTCTGGAACGAAACGCTCGCCAACACCGCAAACGCCCGGATCTCGGCGGTCGACATCGTCGGTTACGATCCCTGCGAGATTTACGGGCTGAACACCCGCGACGTCGCCGCAGACGAGGAGTTTGCCGGACGCTTCTGCTTCAACCGCACCTACGTTTACGGGAGCGGAGCGGTCGACAAGAAAGAGGGGACCGAGTGGACCTCCAAGCTTGATCCGGCGTCGGATTGCGTTCTGGCGCTCGGCAACGGTCAGCCGCGCTATCTCGGTCGGTTTGACGAGACCGTCACGGCGGACTCCTTCGCTCCGATCGGCAACTACGGCTGGCACCGCATCGGCTTCCGTCTTCACATGGAAGCGGATCCGAACGATCCCGACAACGCGAAAGCGCTGGCGGAACCCGGTCAGAAGGGATCCTACTACGCCTACACCGAACTCTACGTCGACGGCGTGAAGGTCTGGAAGGTCGAAGAGAGCATCGTCGGTTTCTGGGACGGCGATTCGTGGGAGAACAGAAGCTTCGCGCTCCGTCCGAACGACGCGCTTCCCTTCATCCTGACCGCCGATCAGACGGTCGCGACGACCAAGAGCGCGTTCAAGAACAAGTCGACCGAGTACGACGGGATCTGGTACGTTGACAAAGACAACCGTTCGGTCGGTCTGTGCTTTGCCGGCGTCGCGGGCTCCGAGAACGCCGTTTACATCGTGATCGACGACGTGCAGTGGACCTGCGGCGACGGCTTCGTCCGCAACGTCGAACCGGTTGCCGATCCCGTTGCGAAGACCCTCACCCTCGCCGAGGGCGTGACCGTTCCCGCCGCGGTCTACTTCAAACTGGCGGACTAAAGACGCGAGAGACGCGGCGCGGACCGGAAAACAAAAATGGGACTATTTCAAGTCTTGGCGCTTTCCGCTTTGTTCCGCTGCCCTCGCATAGCAAACTGAAATGAATGATGAAAACCACCCGCACACGGGAACCCCCGACTCACGCCGGGGAACCCCTTGTCGCGGGTGGCTTTCTTCTTTTTATTTGCATTTTTGTTTTCCTCTCCCCGTTCTCGATCCCGTCGTAGGGGACGGCGTCCTCGACGTCCCGCGTCCCAAGCCTTCCCCTTGAGGGGAACGTCCCGCGTCCCAAGCCTTCCCCTTGAGGGGAAGGTGTCGCTTGCGACGGATGAGGTGGTCCGTCGGTATCCCTCGCACCGCGTAGGGGACGGCGTCCACGACGTCCCGCGTCCCCCAAATCCCGCTCTTGCAAAAACTTTCTCCGTCTGCTATAATAGATACAATACGTTTTACAGGAGATCCTTTTTATGTGCAAGCGCGGTTTCTTATCCTTCATTCTGATCCTTTGTACGCTGTTTTCGGTCTTCGCCCTCTCGTCCTGCGAGAAGAGCGGGGAAGCCGCCGATACGACCGCAGCCGATACGACCGCGGCAGAAACGACCGCGGAAGAAACCACCGCGGCGACGACCGAGCCCCCCGCGCCGGTGCCGAACGCCTACTATTCGATCTACGACAACAAGCAGTACGTCAAGTTGATCGGCAGAAGCCGGTTTTACAAGAGCGCCGCCGTCGTCGACTGGTCGGCGTCCGGGATCGAGTTCGAGTACGAGGGATCCGGCGATCTTCGGGTCGAGTTCGAGAAGGATAACGAGAACGGGAGTACCCACAACGTCGTCTTCGTCGCCGAGGTGGACGGGGAAGAACGCGTCCTGACCGTCGATCGGAGCGATACCTACCGCCTCGCGTCGGGGCTGGAACAGGGCGTGCATCACGTGCTGATCCGCCGCCGGACGATGGTGGAATCCGGTACGGTCGGGATCCAGGTGATGATCAAGGGAATCCGGATGACCGGGCGCTTCCTCGAAAGACCCGCGGACAAAAAGTATATGGTCGCCTTTATCGGGGACAGCATCACCTGCGGCGTCGGGCTGACGAATACCGACGGGCTCGCCACCTACGCGGTCGATCTCTCTACCCGCGAGGGGTTTGACTACGATATCTGTTCCGTTTCGGGCATCGGCGTCTCTCACAGTACCTCAAGGCACAAGAGCAACACGATGACCAAGTATTACCCCTACTTCAACTACTACCGCAGTACGACGCTCCGTTATCTTCCCGTCAGACAGGCGGACCTCGTGATCGTCAATCTGAACACCAACGACAACAACACGGGCGCAACGGAGGCGCAGTACAAGGAAGACCTCAAAACTCTGATCTCCGAGATCCGCGACGCGCACGGCGCAAACGTGAAGATCCTCTGGGTCGTCGGGATGATGATCTCCCCGAACGCGCAGGTCAACGGGTGGCTGAACGCCGTTTTCGCGGAACTCGGCGGAGAGAGCGCCGGGCTCTACAAGGTCACGGTGGAGACCAATACCGCGGGCGACTCCGGACACCCGAATCAGGCGTCGCATCTCGCGGTCTCTCGGGCGTTAAGCGTCTACGTCCGCGCCAAAAACCTGCTGGATCTTCCTCCCCTCGCCGATTGATCCGCTCCGCGCGGCACGTCACGTCGCGTAGCAACACGTTCTCCGATTCCCAAACCATTTCATATCATAAGGAGATTTCGTTATGAGCAAGCACGGATTCTTGTCCCTTCTTCTGATCCTCTGTATGCTGCTTTCGGTCTTCGCCCTCTCGTCCTGCGGAAAGAGCGGGGAAGGCGACGCGACCGAACCGGCGACCGGACCCGTGACCGAGCCGGCGACCGAACCTGCGACCGAGCCCGAAACGACCGCGGCGACCACCGCGCGTCCCGCGCCCGAGCCGAACGCGTACTATCCCTTCAACGACAATCAGGAGTATATCAAACTGCTCGGCAGAAGCAGGTTTTACAAGACCGCCGTCGCCCTCGACTGGACGGCTGCGGGGCTTGAATTCGAGTACGAGGGCTCGGGCGACCTCAAGATGAGAGTCGAGTACGCCGGGGATCTCAACGTCGTCCTCGAGATCGAGGTGGACGGGAACGTTCGCGCCCTCTCGGTGCAGGAATCCGGGACGATCCGTCTTGCGTCGGATCTTGAGCAGGGCGTTCACCACGTCAAGGTCCTTCGCCGGACGATGGCGGTGAGCGGAGCGAAGGGGGTCTTTCTGTCTGCGCAGGGCGTCACGATGACGGGCTATTTTATGGACAGACCCGCGGACAACAAGTATATGGTCGCCTTTCTCGGGGACAGCATCACCTGCGGCGTCGGGCTGACGGCTAACAACGGGTTGCTCTCCTACGCATTCGATCTGTCTTCGCGCGAGGGCTTTGACTACGATATCTGCGCGATCCCGGGCATAGGCGTTTACCGCAGTTCCAAGACGCTCGGATACAAGGAGAACTCGTTGACGAAATGCTATCCGCTCTTCAACTATTTCCGCAGCGCGACGCTCCGCTACATGCCCGACAGACAAGCCGATCTCGTCGTCGTCAACCTGAACACCAACGACCAGAACCATGACTCGTCGGCAGCCGACGAGACGCCCTACAAGGAGACGCTGAAGACCCTGATCTCCGAGATCCGCGACGCGCACGGCAACGACGTGCCGATCGTCTGGGTGGTCGGGATGATGATCGCCCCCGACGCGATGGTCAACGGGTGGCTGAACGACGTCTTCGCCGAACTCGGCGGCGAGAGCGCCGGGCTCTACACGATCACGGTGGAGACCAACAACGAGGGCGGTTCCTCGCATCCGAATCTGGAGTCGCACCTCGCGGTCTCGCAGGCTCTCAGCGCCTTCATCCGCGAAAAGAACCTGCTCGACCTCGCCCCGCTCGCTCCCTCCGCGGAGTAATCACGCCGCGCCGTCGGACATATCGCAAGCGCCGAAGGCGGTCTTATATCGCGCGCGCAGCGCATATCGCGCCGTCGGACATATCGCCCCGCTCCTTTTAACCCAAAGAACGCCGCCCCGCAAATCGCGGGGCGGCGTTCTTTTTTCTGTCTTTACTTCTCAATCAGATTATTCTTGATGTACTCGGCGCTCATTCTGACCGATTCCAGCGGGTTTCCGGTCGAGTAGAATTCGTCCTCGACGACGAAGTACTTGACCCCGCACTTTTCGGCGGTCTCGATGATCCCCTTGTAGTTCATATTGCCGTAGCCGACCTCGATGCGTTCGGGACCGTAGAAATGATGACCGTCCAGGATCCCGTAGCAGTAGTTCGCCTGCACGTCTTTGACGTGGATGATGTTGATCCGTCCCGCCATCCGTTCGATCAGCGCGCGGACGTCCATCCCCGCCATCTGCGCCCATCCGGCGTCGAGGTTGAACTTGACCGTCTCGGGGTCGAGCTCGTCGAGCAGGTGGTCGTATCTGGTCTTTCCCTCGAAGGGCTTGAACTCGTTCGAGAACTCTCCCGAATGGTTGTGATAGGAAAGGACGAAGCCCTCCTTGTGATAGATCTTTCCCAGCTCGTTGAAGGTCTTGATAAACGCGCGGAGATCCTCGAGCGTTTTTGCGCCGTAGCCGCCGATGCCGATCTCGTCGACGCCGAGCGTTCTGTGGTACGCGATCGTGCCCTTGATATCGTCGCGGATGCGTTCCCACTTGTAGTGCGTTCCGACGAACTTGATCCCGGCGTCGTCGGCGTATTTCCTAAACTCGGCGGGATCGACGAAATCGTACGCCCCGGCGGTCTGCGCCTGCGTGTAGCCGTAGCCGGCGATGGTCTTGAACGCCGCGCGGGCTCTCTCCTTGTCCTGAAATTCGTCCCGGATGGACCAGAGCTGCAATCCGAATTCTTTCATTATCATTCTCCTTGAAGGACGTTTTGTCCGTCATCATTATAGACGAGCGAGCGGGGGGTTGTCAAGTGTTTTTGCACGAACTTTCCTTTTTTTATAAAAGGAAATCAACGTTTCCCGTATCCCCCCGTCGTAGGGGACGGCGTCCACGACGTCCCGCGTCCTCCCCGTCGTAGGGGACGGCGTCCACGACGTCCCGTATTCCTCCGTCGTAGGGGACCGTCCCGCGTCCCAAGCCTTCCCCTTGAGGGGAAGGTGTCGCTTGCGACGGATGAGGTGGTCCGTCGGTATCCCTCGCACCGCGTAGGGGACGGCGTCCGCGACGTCCCGCACCGTTCCGCGTCCCCATTGCGCGGAGCGCACGTCATCGCGTCCAAAGCACAGAATTTGGTTTTCTTTTTCGTCATTTCGCACAAATATTCATCCCGCTTTTGTTGCTTTCGCCGTTTTTATTTTGAGTCGGGGCTTTTCCATTGCTTTTTTTGCAGATTTGGTGTATAATGAAAGTCCATACAAGGGAGAGACATGCGCTCCCGAAAAAAGAAGGAGGAAAAACTGCATGAAGAAACTGACCATTGCTCTCGCGCTGGTTCTGTGCCTTGTTCTCTGCGTCTTCTCGTTCGCGTCCTGCAGCAAGAAGAACAAAAAGGCGGATACGACGGCCTCTGTGACCGAGCCCGACGCCTCCGCGCAGCAGACGACCGCGCAACAGACGACCGCGCCCGCGACCACTACCAAGGCTGCTCACGTCCACGTGATCCCCGAAGACTGGGATGAACACAACCTGGTCGATCCGACCTGCCAGACCGAAGGCACGAGGGTCAAGTACTGCGAGGAGTGCGGCGAGATCGTCGCTCAGGAACAGATCCCCGCAGATCCCAACGCCCACGTTGTGGAAGACTGGACGATCGTTGAGCCGACCCTGTTCGAGCCCGTCGGCAGCAAGTCCGGTACCTGCAAAGTCTGCGAACAGAAGATCGACCTCGTTCTCAACTGGGAACTCACCACGTACAGCTCGGCGGAAAGCACCGGCAAGTACATTGAGGGCGTTGAATTCGCCGTCAACAAGACCGTTGAAGAGATCCGCGGCGACAAGTCCTTTGCGCCGACCGAAGACGATCCCGACGGCAACGACCTCTGGTTCGAGTATTCGCTGCTGTATAACAAGACCCTCTACAACCACGACTATCCGAACTCTCTGTCCGAGATCCGTCTGTTCTGCTTCCGCGAATCGACCAACCGGTCGAGCTACAGAGGTTTCTACTATCTGTATCTGCGCGACAACATGGATCCGTTCAAGACCTCCGGCGACTGCCCGTTCAGAGGGCACATCGACTACTCGACCTATCTGCTTGACTGGCCGGGTTGGTCGGATGAAACCGCGTACCAGTGCGCTGACGATCTGTCCGATCTCGGCAACACCCTGAACGGTAAGCCCATCGGTCAGTATATGGCAGGTTGGGCGTATTGCCATCCGGGCGGGATCACGAAGGAATGCTCCCCCTATCTCTGGGATTCCGAGTGGCAGACCCTGAACGGCTGGCACCGCCTCGGCTTCCGGTATCATCAGGATGCGGAGATCAAAGAAGGCGCAGTCGTTTACTCCGGCTACACCGAACTCTACATCGACGGCGTTCTGTGCTGGAGAATCCATTCCAACTACAAGCCCGGTCACAAGGACAGTCTCGTGACCAAGAACCTGCTCCTCTGGACCGCCGAGATCGATCCGGAAAATCCGGATAAGCTGATCTACACCAACCACGACTCCATGATGGTCGGTATGCGTATGGACAACTTCAAGCAGGCAAGCAAAGAAGTGCTCATGGCGATCGACGACGTCCGTTGGACCTGCGGCGACGGCTTTGCCGTTCCGGTCAAGCGCGTTGAGAATCCGAAACCCGTCCCGACCACTCTGAAAGAGGGCGTCGACGACGTTATCGCGATGTACTTCGCGAAACCCGACTGCGTCCACGAAGCGGAGGACGAGTGGGTCGTCGTCAAAGAGGCGACCGTTGCCGAGCCGGGCATGAAGGCGAAATACTGCAAGAACTGCGGCGAACGGATGGAGACCGAAGCGGTCGACTACGTTCCCTACGTCTACAATCCTGCCGATCTCGACAGCTACACCTTCAACAACGATAAGGGCATGCTCCTGATCACCAAGACCCTGCCGGAGATCGCGGGTGAAGATCACTTCTATCCGACCGACGAGACCCCCGCGGGCAAGGCGCTGTACTACGAGTTCGCGATCCTCTACAACGAGACTATGGCGCACTCCGCTACCGAGGAATACGATCTGTGCCTGAACTATCAGGGCGTGGGCGGCAAAACGCTGTTCTGCTTCGTGACCAAGGATAACGCGAATAGCTGGTGCAAATATGCGGGCGGCTTCGATTATTCCAACAAGAAGGCGATCCTTTACGGTCCCGAAGGCGGCAACGCTCAGCCGAAAGAGAACTATCCGAATCTGGGCAACTACGGTTGGCATATGATCGGAGTCAAGTTCTATCAGACGGCTGCCCTTGACGGTGACAACGTCGTCTACTCCGGCGTTTCTACTCTGTATATCGACGGCAATAAGGTTTGGGAGATCGACGTTGATATGTCGAAGCTCGTCCTCTCCGGCGACAAGACGCTTCGTCTCTTCGACGCGACCAACAACGCCGGCGTTCTGGAGTATGCCGACAACCCGAACGCTGCGAAGGTCAGAATGCAGCTCCGCGGCGAGGGCATCAACGGCTCCACGGCTCCGTTCTACTTCATCTTCGGTGACGTGAGCTGGAATATCGTTGCTGCTGACTTTACTCCGAACGTAGAGCCGGTTGCCGATCCTGCAGCCGCGACCTACAAGATCAACGACGATCTGACGGTCCCCGCCTCGGTCTACTTCCAGGCGAAGTAAAACGCATTGACAATCTCATAAAGAAAAAGACCGCCCCCGGGCGGTCTTTTTCCTTTTTTGTGTAAACGTTCCCGTTTTCCCGTTGTGCGCGGCGCGTTTCTCACCCCGCAGGGTCGAAAACTCCGCCGTCCGTTCCTTGCCTCCGCCTTCGGGCAGCGGGGACCCCCAACGCTCACAAGCTCGCTAACGAAGTCGTTCCTTCGTTTTCTCATTGGCGCTTGCGCCACATCATTTGGGCGGAGCCCAACATCATTGCGCGAAGCGTACGTCATTGACGCAGTCACATCATTGCCGAAGGCACGTTTCTCGTCACCTTGCACAAAACCGACGATCGCCCCTTGTGAATATCGCCGTTTTTTGTGAGACCGACCTTGTTTTTGTTGCATTTTTCTTTTTTGTACTGTATAATAGATAATCTAAAGTGTTCCCGCAAAATCAGGCGGGACCTAACACGATGTGAAGGAGAATCATCATGCACAATCGTTTCACCAAACGGGGAGTGACGACTCTGCTCCTCCTCACTCTGCTGATCGTCAGCGTGGCGATCATTCTGCCGATCGTCGCGTCGGCGGACGGTACTCCCGCAAACGGCGGTGAGATCGAGGACTTCAGCTACCAGACGCTGACCGGCGCCGACGTCAAGAACGACGTCAAGACCGATCTCCGTTTCCTGTTCTCGATCAACAATCTCGATTATACCGCCGTCGGTTTCGTCTTCTCGACGAGCGACGATCCCGTGAAGACCGGCACGAAGCAATCCGGCAACTTTACCGAATCGACGACCGTGTACAGATCGGTCACCGCGAACGGCGAGGATATCAATGCGCCGGCCGGCCGTTTCTGGGTCGCCGTCCAGCTTTCCGATATCCCGCACGCGAGTTTCGCAACCTACGTCTATATCCGTCCGTACGTTGAGGACGGCTCGGGGACCCGTTACGGCGAGACCAGACGCATCAACGTCTGCGAGGCGCTGGGACACGTCCACGAGATCAAGAATCCGACCGGCACGGCGACCCTGCTGACCGCTGGTACCCGTTGCGGCGACTGCGCCGCTTGCGGTCTGACCGGCATCACCGAACTCGACGTCCGCGCGGCGATTGCAGACACCTCGGATTCGCTGAAAGAGCAGAAATTCTTGACCGGTTCGGGTAATTCGGATGCCAAACAGTTCGACGAGTGCGGTCTGCTTTCCAGCGCGCTGGAAAGCGGGCAGAAGTTCTATCCCGCTGGCGAGCAGACCCACGGAAAGGGCAGAGACTTCTATTACCAGATCGATATGCTCTGGAACCCGACGATGGTAAACTGTTACGACGACGAGATCAAACTTGTCTTCTATCAATGTTCGGCACCGTATGCGGATAAGTATGCAACGTTCTTCTACTTTGTTCCGAAAAATGATAAATCAGGCGAGTGGAACAAATATATGGGCGGTTTTGACTGGAGCGCCGGTATCGATACGCTCGAGGGGCCTTCGGGTGGTAACGGTAAAATGTTTGACCGTTATCCAAACCTGAACGACTCTGTCAGTAGTAACGACTGGGGCTGGCACCGCATCGCTTTCCGCGTTCATCAGGATGCGCAGACCGACGGCAATACGGTCACTTATTCCGGTGCTTTTTATCTTTACATCGACGGCGAAGAGAGATGGAAAGTCGATTTGGATACTGCTTCGCTCAAATCGAAAAATCTATTACTCTACACGATGGATACAAGCGGAAATTACACCGCGAACAACAACGAAGTGTACGTTGATTTCTGGGCGAAGGAAATTGCCAAGTCCGGCACAAGATGTATTATGGCGACCGCGAATATGGTTCTTGACGCGATCGAACCCGACGATTTTGAGACCGGCGTCGTTCCGGTCAAGAATCCCGTCGCGTCCAAGTACGTCTTGAAAGACGATACCGTTGTCGACGCGAAGGTCTGGTTTATGGCGGAACACGAACACGTCTGGGACGGCAACGAGGTCCTGACGCGCGAGGCGACCGTCCTGCAGGCAGGTAAGAAAGCCGAGCATTGCAAACTCTGCGGCGCCGAGAAACCCACCGGAATCTCGGTCGCGTTCGTTCCGACCGTCTTTACTTCGGATGTCGGAGTGGCTGATCCGGCTGGTTACGGTCTGTCCAAGTCCCTATCCTCGATCCGCGGCTCCGAACATTTCTACCCGTATAATACGCGCGATGCGAGAAACCTCTATTTCGAGTACTCGATCCTGTGGAACGAGACGCTTCGGAACTGGGACGACGCGACCGAGAAATCGGAGATGAAGATCATCACCTTCTACAAGAGCGGCAAACACAAGGAATTCTACTATCTCTACTCGAACGCCGGTATGTCGCAGTACTGCCCGTACGCCAACCACTTCGACTTCTCAACGGGTGATGAAACGACGTATAATAATCTCGGTGTCGTTCTGGGCGTGTACGACAACGGTTTCGGTGGATTGGCTGGGAACGATAAACCGATCACCGAGTCGTCTTCACCTTCAATCGGTGCCTACGGCTGGCACCGGATCGGCGTTCTCGTCCATCTGGAAGCGTCGAAAGGATCCGGCACGGCAGTCAATTACGTTGGCTGGTCTGCGCTCTACGTCGACGGCGTAAAAGTCTGGAAGATCAAGAGTGACATCAAAACCAACTCGTCCTATATGGTTGCCAACGGGCTTTCGCTCTTCACGGCGACCAACGACGGATCCAAATTGACCTACTCCGACACGACCCCCGACGTCAGATGCCGCTTTGACAGATTCGGCTCTTCGACCGATCCCGCGTACGCGATCTTCGGAGAAGCGTACTGGCGCATCGTCGATACCGACTTCGATCCCTCGACCGAGATCGAGCCGGTCGTTTCCCCCGCGGCGGTGGATTACGTGATCCCGGGCACAGACGTTCACGTTAACGGCGCGGTCTACTTCAAAGCCGCCGATTGACGGGTGACGGTTGTGAAACCGAAACGACCGTTTAAAACCGCGAAACTGCTGCTCGTCCCCATCACCCCCGACTTTCTTGTGGAGTCGGCGGGGGTACCGGAGGACGACGGCGGTTTCGGAGACATTCATTTCTTCGATTAAGAAAGGATCAACGATATGAATCGTAAAAAAGAATTCGAGCCCGCCGAGGTCAAGATCGTTCTGCTGGATCGGGATATGCTACTCAACTCCGCCGGCACCCTCGGAGAGAACGACTGGGAAAGCTTCGACTTCGGCGACCTCTCCTGATACGACGGGCGCAGGACGGCACAGACCGGAAAACGAATGGATTATTATAATGATCCGTTTAAGCTTTCTGCTCTGTGAAAACTCTTCGCATTGATAAACGCAAATTAAGGTTGAAAACCTCCCGCGGAGCCGCGGGAGGTTTTCTTCTTTTTTATTCCAATTCGTTTTCCTCTCCCCGTTTTCGATCGCTCACAGTACGCTTGTACAGTTTCGGGTCGAGAACGGGGATTCTGCACTCGCCTGCGCCCGCCTGACGGCATTTGCTGGCGCGGTTAGTTCGCAAAGATGTGACCGCTCCCCGTCGTAGGGGACGGCGTCCTCGACGTCCCGCATCCCAAGCCTTCCCCTTGAGGGGAAGGTGTCGCTTGCGACGGATGAGGTGGTCCTTCGGTATGCTTCCCCCGTCGTAGGGGACGGCGTCCACGACGTCCCGCGTCCCAAGCCTTCCCCTTGAGGGGAAGGTGTCGCTTGCGACGGATGAGGTGGTCCTTCGGTATCCTTCTCCC
>CACZAZ010000048.1 GCA_902779285.1 uncultured Ruminococcus sp. | reverse complement strand
AAACGACGGTCTCTGATCTTCTCGCGCCTTTGCGCGGCATATCGCCTTACCGTGCCTCCGTAACGCCTGCGTCACGCGCGCGAAGCGCATTATTCTTTCTTGCAGAAATGATGGAAAAGCAATCTTATCTCTTTTTCCGTTCTCCTCGCCGTCCCACGCCGTATTCTTCGGTCGGGACGGCTTTTTTACGTCTCGCCCCCTCTCGCTCTCTTGCTCCGCCCCGAAAAACGCTATGAGCATTCTGCACAATTTTTCTCTCCTTCGTTTTGGATGAAACGCTGAAACTGGTTCTGCGGTCGAGATAATCAGGGATTCAGGTTGCTTTTTTGCGGATAATTCAGTATAATTTTTATAAGAGCGCGTATCCGTTGTCGGAACTGTCTTTCGTCGGATCGACGCTCTGTAACTTTTCCGCCTCTGCGGAAAATCTTTAGGAGGATCCCATCATGCACAAGTTCCTGAAAGGAAAGGGTTTGGCTATCCTGCTGACGCTTGCGATGATGATCGTTGCCGTTGCGGTGATCGTTCCGATCGCGACCGCGGCAGATCCCGCCGAGATCCAGGATTTCCAGTATCAGACCCTTTCGGCGCTCGATCTTGCGGGCGACGACGATACCGATCTCCGGTTCGTCTTCACCGTCGGCAAGCTTGACTACACCGAGGTCGGCTTCGTCGTCTCCAAGAGCAATTCCACCCCGACGATCGGCGGCGCGAACTGCTACAAGGCGGGGACCGATCGCGTTTACAGCTCGATCACCGCGGACAGCACGTCGATCCCCGCGCCGATGGGGCGCTTTTGGGTCGCAATCAAGCTGACCGATATCCCGCACTCCTATTTTGACAGTTCGTTCTATCTTCGTGCGTTTGTCACCGACGGGGAAGGCACTCGCTACTCCGACGTGTCCGGTTTCACCGTCTGCGCTGCCGCGGGGCATACGCATTTCATCGACGAAGACGCGGGCAAGATGGTCGGCGGTACCGCTGCGCTGAACCGTGTTGGGACCAAGATCGGTCACTGCGACGGTTGCAATCTTGATAACGTGACCGAGTACGGCGCGACCACCATTTCGTACAGCCAAAAATGGACCGGCGGCGGCTCGGCGCAAGGTTACAGGTTCGGGTTCAATATGAATGAACACGTCCTCGCGGGCGGCAAGCATTTCTATCCCGACGAGTCCAACGGAGGGCAGGGCAACGACCTGTTGATCGAGTATTCTGTTCTTTGGAACGATACGATGCTCAACATGTCCAGCACCTATAACAACGGCGGATACATCGACACCCGGCTTTCTAACAGTTCGGGTTCCGACAACAAGGGATACTGCTACTGGTCGCTGACCAACGACGTTAAGATGAGCGACTGCCTGTATGCCGGCGGATTTGAGTATGCGTCGCTTCCGGATCGTGCAGCGGACGGCGTGGATTACACGTCGGAATGGATGACGAAGGATAACGTCGGTAGGGCGTACGTCGACTGCCCGAACATCGGCGGCAGAGACCGGAATAATATCGAGTGGGGTTGGCACCGCGTCAGCATCCGGGTACACGAGGAAGTGACCAATCTGGACGCTCTGCTCGCGGATACAAGCGGAACGCCGGGCGCGGTTGCACCCGTGTACTATCTGACCTCGACCGTCTACGTGGACGGTGTGCCGATCTCGAAACTCTGCGGCGACGACGTTATTTCCGACAGCGGACACGACCGTAAACTCTTCTCGGTGCAATCGACCGGTGAGGGCGGCGTGACCTACTCCGACGTCAGATACGTCAACAACGACGATCCCTCGTCCGGAGATCTTTACGTGATGGCGTTCAACGTCAACAGCACGAAAGCGCCGGTTACCGGACGCGACGCCATCATCGCTTTCGGAGACACGTTCGTCACCTGCGGACACGACTTCGTGCAGAGCGTCGCCAAGGTATCGGATCCCGAACCGAGAACCGAGACGGTTGAAGGCGTGACACTCACCGCTCCCTACTACTACACGACCTACGGCGAGCACGTTCACACCTGGGACGGCGATTTCGTCGACGTGCAGGGCGCGACGCTTCTGGAAAGAGGATGGTCCGCGGAGCACTGCTCGGTCTGCGGAGAGATGCGCAAAGAGACCGCGATCGAAAAGGACGTGGTTTTCGTTCCGCACGTGGAAAAATGGACGGAGAACAACTCCGGAAAGTATGTTATCAAAACGCAGATCCGCGGCGATATGCTGGACGGCGACGCCAAATTCCAGCCCGAGGAATCCGGATCGGATGACACCTACGGCAACGATCTGCTCGTGGAGTATTCGATTCTCTGGAACCCGACGCTTCTGAATCTGCAGCATGACGACAGTCACCATACGTACATGTCGACCAGCATTATGAAGAACGATGAAAGTCAGCAAAATAACATCGTGTACTGGTCGCTTACGAACGATAATCCCAACGCGGATTGTAAGTATGCAGGCGGTTTTGAGTACGGTTCCTTCCGTACGTCGGAAACAGGCAACCCGTATCCGAAGATGACGCCTCCCACCGGCTCCGATTACGAGGACTATCCGAACATCGGCGGCGCGGTCGAATCCGACCTTGAAAACCTGAACAACGGTCACGAGTGGGGCTGGCACCGCGTGCAGATCCGGGTACACGAGGAAGTGACCAACCTTGCCGCGGTTAAGGCGAACACGGAATCCGCAACGTACAAACTGACCACGACCATCTACATCGACGGCGAGGTTGTTTCGATTTTGAGCGACAACCTAACCAACTACAACGCAAAGAACCTGCTTTACACCGCTGCGTATAAGAACAAGAGCCCGTACGTTTCTTATTCGACTATCACAACCGACAGACTGCTTTGGCTCCTGCGCGTGAATTCTACCACGGCGCAGAGCGGTAAGACCGTCTATTTCGCGGTTGCCGATTGCTACGCTACCTGCGGCAAGGATTTCGTGCAGCAGGTGAGCAAGGTCTCGTCGCCCGACTACGTGGACTACGAGATCGCGTCCGGCGTACACGTCAACGCCGCCAAGTATTACACCAGCGCTCCGGTCGTGGTGGAACTGACCGAGGACGAGAGCCGTTACAGTCTGAAACGGCCTATGGTGAAGGAAGTGCAGCAGGGCAAACACTTCTATCCGACCGTCGACAACCCCTCCGGCAACGACTTGTACGTTGAGTATTCGCTCTTGTGGAACGAGACGCTCGTTGACAACCTCGTAACCGAAAAGCAGTACTTGGATACCCGGATCGGCGATTACTTCGGCGGTTCGTCGAACGCGATCTCGTACGTTTCGCTCACCAACGGCAACACTCACGGAGACTGCCAGTACGCAGGCGGATTTGAGTACACTTCGCTGAACGAGAACGAAACGGGCACTCCGTATCCGCGTATGATCGGAAAATACGCTGATATCACCGCGTACCCGAATATCGGCGGCGCCAACGGCGGCGACGGCGTCAGCCAGGGCGACACGCAGTGGGGCTGGCATCGGATCGGCATGAAACTGCACGAGACTCTGACGAACGAAGAGGCGGTCAGAGGCGGCGCAACCGCGACCTACCGCGTCACCTGCGAACTCTATATCGACGGCGTGCTGGTTTCGATCCTCGGAAGAGACAGCGGAAGCGGAAAGTGGCTTGCTGACAACCTGCTGTATTCTGCGGCATCCGACGGGAAAGGCGGCATCACGTATTCCGACATGGCAGATACAAAATGGCTGTCCATCTTCTTCGTGAATAACCCGAAGACCAAGACCGGCGAGACGGCGTACTTCATCTACAAGGACGTCTTTGCAACCTGCGGACAGGGCTTCGTTCAGAACGTTTCGAAGGTTGCCTCTCCTGCTAATGCTACCTTCACACTGCCCGACAGCACCGTGATCCCCGCCAAGGTGTATTATTCGGTCAACTGAACAGACGACTGATCGAAAGGAGATTGTGAAATGAACAACGAAAAGAAAACCTTTGAATCTGCCGAGATCAAGATCGTTTCGCTTGATCGGGATATGCTGCTGAACTCTGCCGGCACCCTCGGAGAGGGTGAATGGGATAGTTTCGACTTCGGCTCTCTTTGAGACGAGACGACGGGTACAGGAGGCACAGACCGGAAAACAAAAATGGGACTATTTCAAGTCTTGGTGCTTTCCGCTTTGTTCCGTTACCCTCGCATAGCAAATTGCATTTAATGAAGAAAACCACTCGCGGTTCCGCGGGTGGTTTTCTTCGATTTTATTTGAATTTTTGTTTTCCTCTCCCCGTTCTCGACCGCTCACAGTACGCTTGTACAGTTTCGGGTCGAGAGCGGGGATTCTGCACTCACCTGCCCCCGTCTGATAACAATAGCTGGCGCGGTTTAGGTTTGAACGACGGGGACACTCTGGAACCCCCAACGTTCGCAAGCTCACGCCGGGGAACCCCTATCATCGGCACAGACCGGAAAACGAATGGAATCTATGATGATCCGTTAAAGCTTTCTTCTCTGTGCGAATATCCCCCATTGTGAAACGCATTTTAAGCTTGAAAACCTCCCGCGGTGCCGCGGGAGGTTTTATCCATTTGATTCAAATTCGTTTTCCTCTCCCCGTTCTCGACCCCGTTGTAGGGGACGGCGTCCACGACGTCCCGCGTCGCTCATCAAAAAACCACCGCGGCGGGTTTCCCGCCGCGGTTGGTGGTCATTCTTTGGGTGAAAGCAGATTTCTGAACGACAGGGGAGAATTACCGAGCGTTTCGCGGAAGATGCGGTAAAAATACTGCATACTGAAGAAGCCGGATCTCTCCGCGACGTCGGTGACCGGGAGGGTGGTTTCGGCAAGCAGGACCAGCGCGTGGTGGAGCCGCACTCTGTTGATATACTCGACCGGGGGAACGCCGACGCCCTCGCGGAAGATGCGCGTGAAGTGGTCGGGGGTGAGGCACAACTCGGCGGAAAGCGACGGGATGGTCATTTTGCCGGCGTAGTCGGACTCGATCCGGTCGAGCACCGGCTTCATCCGCATCACGTTGTGGTAGACCATTCGGTCGTCCCCGCGCTTTTCCCCTCCGTAGTAGCGGAGAAGCTCGGTCATCATCAGGTAGAGGTTGGCGCGGATGGGCATGGCGTAGCAGACCTCGTGCGCCTCGTATTCGTCCTGCGCCGCGTCCATCAGGGAAGTCAGCTTCGCGTGCAGGGGATGCTCCGCGTTGAAGGTGAAGAGCAGATTCTTCGCCTGTACCGTCAGCATATAGAGAAGCTCGGATTCGATCGTATCCATATTCTGCGACAGGATCGATTCGTGAAAGGTCATCAGCCGCACTTCCGCGGGTCCGTCGACCGTCTCGCAGAACAGGAGCCGAGAGGGAGCGACGAACAGGATCTCGCCCTCCGACGCTTCGCGGGAGAAGAGCCCCGCCTGGATCCGCACTTTTCCCGACAGCACTCCGAGAAACGACATCCATCCTTCGCGGATGAATGCGGGGAACAGACGCCCCTCCCCGTGCCGTACCGTCATTTCAAACGGGAATTGCCGCCCCGCGTTCTTTTCGGTCGCCATACGGTGATCTCCTTTTTCGTTTTGTCGCCGTTTCCGAGATTTTCCGTTTCTATTATACCAAAAGCGAAGCCGATTGTAAAGCGTTTCCGACAAATCTGTCTTCCTATTTTATAAAAAAGTTTTTGTTTTGTTCACGGAATAACCGATTTCTCGTTTCAGTTTCTTCGTATCTCAATGCTACAATAAAAGATAGAAAAGACCGGGGAAGCCCGGATCCGTTTGAGAAAAGGACGGTTTTCAAGATGAAAAAGGTTTTGGCGTTTCTTCTGCCGCTTCTGCTTCTTCTGTCGCTTGCGTCCTGCGCCTTTCCCGGAGGGGAGAGCAAGGGCGGTCTTTCGGCGTACGATATCGCGGTGGAGAACGGGTACAAGGGCGACGAGAACTCCTGGCTCGAATCATTGAGGGGCGAGGACCTCACGCTCTCCGCCGTCTACGCCGCGGCGAAAGAGGCGGGCTACGAGGGCGATCTGCTCTCCTTTTTGAAGGAATATCTCTCCTACGACGACGGCGATCTCGCGCAAGCCGGGGTCGCGCCCGCGGCTGCGAAACTCAGCAATTCACTGCTTGCCAGCGTCAGCGTCACCTGTTCGTTCGAGTATCAGGTGACCTCGTACGGCGGCTGGTTCGGTATGGGTGGCGGCGGCACGACGACAAAGACCGCGACCCAGTCGGGCTCGGGCGTGATCTACCGGCTGAATAAGGAGACCGGCGACGCCTATATCATCACCAACTACCACGTCGTCTACTATTACGCCTCGCTCACCGAGGATAAGATCAGCGACGAGATCAAGGTCTATCTCTACGGCAGCGAGAGCGCGCGTTACGCCATCGACGCGACCTACGTCGGCGGCTCGATGAACTACGATATCGCGGTCCTGAAGGTCACGGGCAGCGAGGTTTTGAAGAACAGTTCGGCGCTCGCCGTCACGGTCGCGGACTCGAATCTGCTCACCGTCGGGGACACCGCCATCGCGATCGGCAACGCGGAGGGCGAGGGTATCTCGGTCACGCGCGGCGTCGTTTCGGTCGATTCCGAGTTTATCCAGATGCAGGCGTGCGACAACGTCTCGATCGTCAACTATCGGCTGCTGCGCGTCGATTCCGCGATCAACTCGGGGAACAGCGGCGGCGGGCTCTTCGGTGAGGACGGACGGCTGATCGGCATCGTCAACGCAAAGGTCTCGTCAAGTTCGGTCGAGAATATCGGCTACGCTATCCCGTCGAACATCGCGACCTACGTTGCCGACAACATCATCGAGACCTGCGACGGCGAAACGGTCAAAAGCCCGAAGAAATGTATGCTCGGCATCACGCTCGGCGTGTCGGGGTCGGCTGCGTACTTCGATCCCGAGACCGGGACCGCCCGCATCCGCGAGACCGTGTATCTGACCGGCATCCAGAGCGGGAAGCCCGCCGACGGGGTTTTGAAGACCGGCGACGTCATCACCGCGATCACGATCGGGGACGAGACCTACGCGATCGACCGCAGTTATATCGCCGTCGACATTATGCTGACCTGCCGCGTGGGCGATACCGTCAAGGTCTCCTACACCCGCGACGGCGTTCCCGGTACGGCGACCTTCACCCTCGACGAATCCTCGCTCGCCACGGTCAACTGATACTTGAAACGGAACAGCGCAAGCGCTGTTCCGTTTCAATGATGTAGGCGCGGGGCGCCTAATGATGTGCTTCGCAATGATGTAGGGCTTCGCCCTAATGATGTTGTCGCTTCGGTGCGCCGAAGCGACAAATGATAGTGACAGGGGAGAGTCAGGATTCTTTCGGAGATTCCTTTTTTGCCGTCCGGCAGGACCTGACGATCAGAACGCGGATCGTCGTGCATTGATCGTTCAGGGTTTTGTAAGTCTTTTGGTCGATATAGTTCGTCCGATAAAGCAACTCTAACCAATATCCGGTCTCACTTGCTTCTTTTAACGCGATTTCAAGCTTTGAAATGAAGTCTTTTTTTCCTTGCGCGTAATTGGCTTCAAACAGATTGGCGCCGATCGAAGTTCCGGAGCGCCCGATTTGACCGGAAATGATCGTTTCTCGTTTCTCTTTCAGTTCTTTTACAAGTTGAATGATCTGAATGGAAAAATCCATCGACAGCTCGGCAAGTTTGTTCTCTTTCATCGCAATCTCTCCTTTTATATCAATTCTGAAAAACACCAAAACCCATGTCCCGCAGGACACATCATTAGGGCGCAGCCCTACATCATTGCGCAAGCACATCATTGCGATAGCACATCATTGCGTCAGCACGTCCTTGCGGCTCCCCGCACTACACCAGTATCACTCCGTCGAGCCGGTCTGTCGTGCAGACGTCGTACGCGCAGGTGGTCCCGATCTTCGAGCGGTCCATCAGCATCACCGAGACTTTCGATTTCCGCACCGCGATCTTCGCGATCTCGGCAAGGTCCTCGTCGCTGTCGGTCACCCGCCCGTCGTCCGAGAGCGCCTCGCAGGAAAGGAACGCGATATCGGGATTGATCTCCGAGAGGAACGCCTCCGCCTGCCGCCCCGAGAGCGATTGTTCGTGTTCGTCGTACCGCCCGCCCGTGACCGAAACGGGGACGTGCATCTGCGCCAGCAGCGAGAGCAGATAGACCGAGTTGGTCACGACCCGGATATTCTTGTAGTCGGTAAGATAGGGAAGAATGTACGCCAGGGTCGACGAACTGTTGAAAAAGATCAGTTGTCCGTCCGACAAAAAGCGCTTCGCCTGCGCGGCGAGGTGCTTTTTCTGTTCCTTGTTGATCTCGGAACGCAGATTGACCGGGTACTCCAGCCCCGACATATGCTCGATCGCGCCGCCGTGGGTCCGTTTGAGAAGCCCCGCCTTTTCGAGTTTTTCAAGGTCTCGCCGGATGGTCATTTCGCTGAAAAACAGTTCTTTTGAGAGCGACGAGACCCGCACTCTGCCCGTCTCGTCCAGTTTCAGAAGGATCGCCCGCTGCCGTTCGTTCAGTTCCATATCGTTACGCCTCGCTTTCTATTCCGATTATAACACGAATCGAACGGGAATGCAACCGATTTTCGTATATTTTTCGTGAAATCGTGTTCGTTTAATGTTCGTTTTTCAATATATCGCACATTTCTTGCATTGTCGGGAAAAGGGTGATAGAATGGAAAACGGGGAAGGGGGGCAAGCCGTCTCCCGCCCGAATCATTCATTGGAGGAACAGGATATGGAGACCTCGATCCTTGGAAAAGTTGCTTTTATCACCGGCGCGGGCTACGGCGTCGGATGCGACCCGAAAAAACAGGGCGAACACGCGCCGAATATGGGCGCCGCGATCGCGCAGCGGCTCGCGAAAATGGGCGCCGTCGTGGTCGCGACGGATATCAACGCGGAGGCGGCGGCGGTCACCGTTTCGTCTCTTGAGACCTACCCCGGGAACCCCGCGCATACCTCTTTCAAACTCGACGTCACCGATAAAGCCGAGATCGAGGCGGTACTTGCCGAAGTGCAGAAGAAGTACGGGCGGCTGGATATCGTCTGCTGCAACGCGGGCGTGTCCTCGATGGCTCCCTTTGAAAAACTCTCCGAGAAGGAGTGGGATTTCAACGTCGACGTCAATATGAAGGGCGTTTTCCTCTGTATGCAGGCGGTCGTCCCTTACCTGAAACGCGGCGGCAGGATCGTCAACACCTGCTCGATGGCGGCGATCAAGCCCGATCCCACGCTCGCGCACTACACCGCGTCCAAGTTCGGCGTGCTGGGGCTCACCAAGGCGGCGGCGATCGGTCTTGCCGGCTACGGCATCACCGTCAACTGCGTCTGCCCCGGCTGGGTGAAAACCCCCATGCAGGACCGCGAGATCGTCTGGGAGGGCGCGATGAAGGGCATCACTCCCGAGGAGGTCCGTCAGAGTTATATCGACCACACCCCGCTCGGACGCCTCTGCTACCCCGAGGACGTGGCGAACGCCGTCGCGTTCTTCGTTCTGCCCGAATCCGACTTCATCACCGGCGAGGCGATGAACGTCTCGGGCGGCGCTAACCTTTGATTATCAAATAAACCTATATACAGGAGGAACTATTACAATGAGCTGGTTAAAAGACGTTATCGGAACCGAGAAAGCGATCATCGCGATGCTGCACCTCGCCCCTCTGCCGGGCGACCCGATGTTCAAAAAAGAGCAGGGGATGGATTACGCCATCGACCGCGCCCGCAAGGATCTGAAAGCCCTGCAGAGCGGCGGCGTGGACGCCATCATGTTCTCGAACGAATACAGTCTCCCGTACCTGACCGACGTTCGCGTCGAGACCGTCGCCGCCATGGGGCGTATCGTCGGAGAACTGATGAGCGAGATCGAGGTCCCGTTCGGCGTCAACGTCCTCTGGGACGCGAAAAAGTCGCTTGACCTCGCCGCCGCCACCGGCGCGAAGTTCATCCGCGAGATCTTTACCGGCGCGTACGCCAGCGATTTCGGTATCTGGGACACCAACTGCGGCGCGACCGTCCGTCATCAGCACGAGATCGGCGCCGAGGACGTGAAACTGCTGTTCAATATCGTTCCCGAGGCGTCGGCGTACCTTGCGCCCCGCACCCCCGCCACGATCGCCAAGAGTACCGTCTTCAACTGCCGTCCCGACGCGCTCTGCGTTTCGGGTCAGACCGCCGGCTCCGCGACCGATTCCTCGGTCCTCGCGGAGGTGAAAAACGCCGTTCCGAACACGGTCGTTTTCGCCAACACCGGCTGCCGCAAGGAGACCATCGCGGACCAACTCTCGATCGCGGACGGCGCCGTCGTCGCGACCACCTTCAAGTATGACGGCGTGTTCGAGAATATGGTCGACGAGAAACGCGTCGCGGAGTTTATGAAGGTCGTCCGCCGGTTCCGCGGCTGAAAAAACCGAACGAAGGAGTATTCCAATGGCAAAGATCACGGTCAATAATCACGCCTATCGCGCCGATCTTCTCGTCTTCGACAAGGACGGGCTGATGTTCGAGTGCGAGCAGTTCTGGATCGAGATGGCGAACGCCCGGATGCGTTCGATCTCGAAACATTGTTCGTCCGACGATCTGATCGCGTGGACGAAACTGATGGGGGTCAAGACCGAATTCAAGCACGGGGGTCTTATCGAGGCGATCTGGGTCGATCCCATCGGGATCCTCGCCGTCGCGCCCCCCGCCGAGGAGATCGTCATCCTCGCGGGCTTCCTTGCCGAACATACCGGCATCGTCTGGCACAAGGCGCGGAATCTCGCCGCTGCGATCTTCACCGAATCCGACGCGGGCATCGACCTGTCCCGCGCGCTGCGGCCGCAGCCCGGATTCGTCTCGCTGATGAAACGGATCAACGAACTCGACGTGCCTTACGGCGTGGCGACCTCCGACACCTACGACCGCACCCGCGACTCCATGTCGAGGTACGGCTGCTGGGACAAAGTGCGCTTCGTCATC
>CACZAZ010000047.1 GCA_902779285.1 uncultured Ruminococcus sp. | reverse complement strand
TTCGTTCGTTATTCACGGGTCTTCTCCTATTATCGCGGCGGCGGCAAAACGCCGCCGCCGGAACGGTTATTTGTAGTTAACGGTCAGATCGTCGACGAAAATATCGGCGTGGATCCGCATCTGGGGAGCGAAGCGGAACTTGACCGTCTTGCCCTCCTCGAACAGGATCGTTCCCGATTTGATCGACGAGTAATCGTCGTTTGCGTAGAAGCAGTACGAAGTTCCGTAGTCTTCCCCGTCGACCTTGATCTCGACCTTGAACGACGCGTTCGATTTTCCGAGATCCTTGATCGTCAGAAGGAAGGTGAAGACGTACCAACGGTCAAAAACGAAGGTCTTCGAGGAGTTGATCGTCTCGACGAGAGCCGAACCGGTGTTCTTCCCCGCGACGAGCGTGTAGCCCGAGGCGTCGGAATTGAAGCGCAGGGTCGGCATCCAGAAGGGGGTTCCGTCGCTCATCACCCGGATCTGCATAATATTGGGGTTCGACCCGGAGATGCTGTTGCCGTAGCGGGTATCCGATCCGACGTATACGCGCATCTTTATCTCGAGCGACGAGTCGTTGTTCATCTTGGTAACGTTCAGCGTCGGAACCGTCAGACTCCCGCCGCCGTCGTTTCCCTCGGTGTCCTTCTTGATCTCAAGCACCTTGTTCGCGGCGTTCTTCGGATCCTTCGCGACCGTGAAGGTCGTGCCGCTCGTCTTGCTGTCGGTCGCGCCGACAGGGGTCGCGCCGAGCGTATCGCTCTCGAAGTCGTAGGTGACCGACGCGACGGCGCCGTTCGCCTTCTCGATCTTCGGGGCGTTATCGAGCAGTTCCTTCATCAGTTTGCCGTGGTTCGCGTTAAAGACCGGGATCGTGTCGTCAAGACCGATCGCGTTGCAGATGTGTTGGGCGAAACTGACGACGAGGTTGGTCGCGTTGACGTCGCCCTCCTTCAGACCGAGCGAAACGGGGGTGTCGTAGATCGTCGGGGACGAACCGCTCTGCAGGAAGCCGTAGGAGCCGTCCTCGCAACGATATCTGCCGAGCGTACTCTTCAGCGAGGCGATGATCTCGAGGAAGTTCTCCTCGATCAGCCGTTTGTATTCGTTGCGCTTGGCGACGTTGCCGTAGTTCTTCAGGTTGGTGTTGACCTGCCCGAGCGTCGCCCAGGGGTTGAAGAGGTAGGTGACGCGGGCGCCGGGATCGCGCGAGTTGATCGCCTTGAAGGCGTTTTCGACCATCTTTCCGGTGTATTGGAAGAGGCGTCCGCCCGCGTTGTAGCACTTCATTACTTTATAGGTGTTCGTGAAGATGCCGTAGGGCGTTTCGCTGTTGTTTGCGAGGTTGGTGTAACGGTCGGTCGAGGCGTTGTAACCCTTGACCCAGAGACCGTAATCGGGGTTGACCCGCTCGTCGAGGACGTCGAGAACGTAGCCGAGGCATCCCGCAGCCTCGAAGGAGCTGATCTGCGTGTCGAGCTGATTCGACCAATGCTCGCAGGAGGTGGTGTTCATCAAGTTGTTGACGTAGTTTTTGACCGACGTTTCGTTCGGCTGCCAATCCAGCCCCGTCCGCGGCGTTATCCGTACCGCGGAACGATCGCGAGCCGCTTGACCGTCACGTCGACGACGCCGGCGGAACCCTTCGCGCGGTCGAGCGCCGTCGGGTAGAGCGGCGCGGAGTGGAGCCAGCCGAGAACCGAGATCGCCCAGTCCTGGTCGCGGGTGTAGCGCATGACGTTCTTGCGGGAAACCGCCTTCGACCATTGCGGATGGTAGAAGTAGCCGTCGTCGGGGTCCTGCTTATCCTGATAGAACTTGATCATCTTCGCCGTGATGTCGGGACCGAGATAGTTCGCGAGGTCGGAATTGAAGGTCCGAAGCCGCTGAACGATCTGCAGGGTGCTCTCCATATCGGGCAGGAAGCCGTCGTTGTCGCGCGCCGAGTTGGCGTAATAGAAGCCGCCGAGATCGGGATCGTAAAGACCCGCCCACCAGCGAATGATCTTTTCGGGATCGTAGAACTCCTCGTAGAAGTCCTTGACCGCCGCCTTGACCTCGGGGTCGGTTATGCTGTCGAAGCGCGTCGCCCAGTTGCGTTCGATCTGCGCCTGACGCTCTTCCTCTTCTTGTCTCGCTTTTTCTTCTGCCGCCAAACGAAGTTCCTCCGCGTATCCCGAAACCGAAAAATGCCCGACGTATCGGGTCCCGGAGGGGATCTTCAGGACCTCGGCGGTCATATAGTTGTCGGAGAAATATTTGACGCCGATCTCCGCGCCGTACGAATGATTCCAGACGATCGCGGCGCCGTCCTCGTCAAAATAAATCTTCCAGACGATCGCGGCGCCGTCCTCGTCAAAATAAATCACGTAGGTCGCCTCGTCCCCGTCGAGTTCGGGCAGATACGCCTTCGCGCGCTCCGAGATCTCTCGCGTCGTATCTCCGAAAACGATCTCGACCCCCTCTTTCTCTACGGTCGACGTCGCCCCCAGTTTCGGGGACTCTCCGAGACGGCTCTTGAGCGTGGCGCGGATCGCCATAACGGTCTCACGCGCCGTCGCCGAGACCGAAGCCGCGAGGATGAGCGCAGGAGACACCCCGTCGCCGTAGATCGTCACGTCGGGACCGAGCTGCTCGGTCGTGGCGGCGTTCGCGTTCTTCGCCCTCTTCGTGCAGGCGGCGAACGGAAGGATCATGGCGAAAACGAGGACCAGGGATAAAACTCTTTTCATAACGGATCCTCCTTTTGATGGGAAACTCGCGATAAGGACGTGGTGAACGTACCTTGCGGAACGGATTTCTTTATAGTTATTATAACACAAGTAACCGTGTTTTTCAATATCTTTCATTAACAAGTAGTTGCTCTGAATTGACCTGATCCCCGATCGTGCGGATGGGCGAAACCGAAGCGCTCCCCTCCCCCGGGAGGGAAAAGATCGGGAACAAAGGTCTTTTCTTCCCCGCTTTTTTCGTGCACGGCGTTTTCAAAAACGGGAGATTGAGCGAGATTGAGAGAGATTGAGCGAGATCGTGTGACGGTAACTTGATTTTTTGAAAAAAGTTTTGAAAAACCCCTTGACAGCGTTGGGCGGGTGTGTTATAATACCACCGTTCGAAAAAAGGGCGAAGTATGCCCGAATACCAACGGAGGAAAGAAAAATGTCAACCTATATGGCAAAACCCGAGACCGTCGTTCGCAGATGGTTCGTGATCGACGCCGCCGGCAAGCCGCTCGGCAAGACCGCCGTCGCCGCCGCCACCATTCTTCGCGGCAAGCACAGACCCGAGTTCACCCCGCACGTCGATTGCGGCGAGTACGTTATCGTCATCAACGCGGCGAAAGCCGTTCTGACCGGTAAGAAGCTGGACAAGAAGATCTACTACCGTCACTCCGGCTATATCGGCGGACTGAAGTCCGAGACCGCCCGTCACCTGATGGAGACGCGTCCCGAGATCGCGCTCGAAAGAGCGATCAAGGGTATGCTCCCCCACAACTCGATCGGCGCGAAATCCGCGACCCGCCTCAAGGTGTACGCGGGCGAAGCCCACAAGCACCAGGCGCAGCAGCCCATCGCCGTTGACTGATCGAAAGGAGAAGAACAATGACCTATCAGAGTGCGAAACCCTATTTCTACGGGACCGGCAGAAGAAAGAAGTCGGTCGCCCGTGTTCGTCTCTATCCCGGCACCGGCGTCATCACCGTCAACGGGAAGTCGATCGACGAGTACTTCGGTCTTGAAACGCTGAAGCTGATCGTCAACCAGCCCTTCGCGACCACCGATTCCATCGGAAAGTTCGACATCGTGGCGAACGTCCGCGGCGGCGGTCTCTCCGGACAGGCGGGCGCGATCCGTCACGGCGCCGCGCGTGCGCTGGTCACCGCGGACGAGACCTACAAGCCCCTTCTGAAGAAGGCCGGGCTTCTCACCCGCGACCCTCGTATGAAGGAAAGAAAGAAATACGGTCTCAAGGCGGCGCGTCGCGCTCCTCAGTTCTCGAAGAGATAATCTCTTTCGGACCGACAATCAAAAACAGGCGAGTTGCAAAACTCGCCTGTTTTTTTGTTGTGAATTCAGGGGATCGGGTCGAAGCGGTCGGCTTCGGTCAGCCCGAGCGCCTCCGCGATCGCTTTGAAGTTCGCCGGGGCGCCGTCGAGGGCGTCGGGGTGGTGCGCGTCGCTCCCGAAATAGAAGCGGCAGCCGCAATCAAGGGCGATCCGGTAGGGGCGCAGGACGCGCTCGCGCTGTTCCTCGTTATAACTCGAGAGGGGAAAGTTCAGTTCCACCCCCGCCCCGACCTTCGCGGTCTCTTTGAACAGATCGTAAAAGGTCGGATCGGGGATCAGATCGAGCAGTTCGATATGCGTTTCGTAGGACGGCTTTTTCGCGATCAGGTAGCAGGTCAGATGCGCGATCCCGATCTTGTGAAACGGGAGGTCCTCCGAGAGCAGTTTTTCAAACCGTTTGACGTAGACGGCGGCGCGGCGCGGCAGCGGATCGTCCTCCTCCGCGATGGTGAAGCCCCGCATGTGCAGGTGGGTCGTCGGGATGACGACGAAATCGAATCGGTCTACGGTCTCGCGGGCGATGCCGAGCCGGAACTCCTTGTCCATCTCGGTTTCGCACCCGAAAAGGAACTTCACGCCGTCCGCCCGAGGCAGCGGGAGGGACTGCGCAATATGGGAATAATCCTGCGGGCGGTACCAATCGCTCGGTCGGTCGATCTTTTCGTCCCAGAAATGATCGGTGACCGCTACTTTTTTGAAACCGTTCTCCTTTGCGTAGCGAAGGATGCGCGCCGGCGTCTGTTCCGGGTCCTTCGAGCAGGATGAGAGCAGCGTGTGGATATGCAGGTCGTGATCGATTTGAAACGGTAGTTTCTTTTCCATTGTCCCTCCGCCGGACGCTTTTTGCAGCCGGTCAAGAAAAGTATAGCACAACCCGTCGGTTTTTGCAATCGGTCGGGGAAAGAAAAACGGGATAATTTTGTCCCTCGCGTATGTTTTTGCGCGGAATGGAAAGAATAGGAGCAAATCAAACGCCGAAAGGATGAAAAAATGAAACCGAAGAAAACCATCTTCCGCCGTCTCCTGTTCTTTGCCGCCGTACTGTGCGCGCTCGCCGCGATCCCGGTCTGCGCCGCGCAAATGGGGAGCGGCGTCGCGTGTCTTGCGAACGCCGAGCCCATGATCAAGAGCGGGCGGTCGGGCGAGCCGCTCTCCTTCTCGCCCGCCGATTTCCGACAGGCGGTGGGGCTCTCCCGCGTCGGGGGGATCACGGTCACCGAACTGCCCGACGGTACGACGGGGACGCTGAAACTCGCGGGATTCCGCGTTGAAGCGGGCGATACCATCCCCGAATCGTCGCTCTCTTCCCTGACCTTTACCGCGGCGACCCCCCTGGTGTCCGAAAGTTCGTTCCGTTTCAAAGCCGAGAACGGGTCGGGGGTCGAGTTGACCTGCCGCATCCGGCTGACCGACGAGCCCAACCGTGCGCCGAGCGTGGGGGCGATCCCGGAGACCCGGCTCGCGGTCGCGGCGCAGAGCGGGACGCGGACGGTCGGCACGCTCCGCTCGGTCGATCCGGAGGGCGACGCCGTCACCTATCTGCTGGTGACGTCCCCCGAGCACGGGTCGGTCGTTTTGACGGATCGGGCGGCGGGGACCTACTGCTATACCCCGAAACCCGGTTACACGGGGTCCGACCGTTTCCGCTACGTTGCGCGGGACGAGTACGGGAACTATTCCGGGATCGCGACGGTCTCGGTGACGGTGAACGCCCGCGCCGTCGAAACCGTGTTCGACGATATGACCGGCTCTCCCCGCGAGGGCGACGCGCTGATCGCGGCAGCGGCGGGGATCATGCAGGGACGGATCGCGGGCGACCGGCAACTGTTCGACCCGGCGGGGACGGTCACGAAAGCCGAGTTCGTCGTGATGGCGATGAAAGCCGCCGGGATCGCGCCGCGGGCGGGGCTCTCGCACACCTTCTTCGACAACGACGATACGATCCCGGAGGAGGTCGGAGGGTATCTTGCCACGGCGCAGAGAATGGGGATCGTCGTCGGCACCTTTGACGAGCGGGGGCTGACCTTCGCCGCGGACGAACCCATCACGGCGGCGGAGGCGGCGGCGGTCGCGCACCGTTGTCTCGGGGGTCGGACCGCGCCGCCGTCGCCGCGCTTGACGGAATGGGGCTGCTCGACGGGATCGACAGGACCAAACTCGCGGGGAAAACGCCGCTCACCCGCGCGGACGCAGCCTCGCTTGTCGCGGGGATGATCCGAGAGACGACCACAAATTAAAAATCATCCCCCGATCGCGGTCGGGGGATGAGGTTTTTTGAAAGGATGAGGGGTTATTCCGCGTCCGTGGGGGCGAGTTCCGGGACGAGCGGGCGTTTGGGACGGCATCCGAGCATGGTGATCGGCTGATGAAGCACGCCGATCTCGATCTCGTTTTTGCCCTCGGCGTACTCTCCGTCAAGCGAAAAAGGCGCGTCGCCGTCGGGAAAACGGAGTTTGACCTTCTCGCACCGGAAGAAACTGATCTGTTCGCTGTCGTAGGGTTTGCCTTTCCGAAGCGCACGCAAACAGCGCGAGAGTTGGTGCGCGTTCTTCGGCGGACGGATCAGCATCACTTCAAACACGCCGTCCGAAAAATCGACGTCGGCGGGATTCAGCCGCAGCACGCCGCCGAACGAGGTCGAGTTGCTGAAACTGCCGAAGATGAAGCGGTCGGAGAGGATCTTTCCGTCGGACGATTCGACCTCGGCGTCGACCGGATGGATATGGACGACCTCGCGGATCCCGTGCAGGAGGTAGGCGAGATGCCCGATCGCGTTCTTCAGTTTCTGGGGCGCGGAATAGGAGGTGCGGGTGAAGATGCCGAAGGAGGCGACGTAGGTAAAATAGCGGTCGCCGTAGCAGCCGATATCGAGTTTCATCGGCGGCTCGGAGAGGATCTGCTTCGCCGCCTTCAGGGGTTTGTAAGGGATGCCGAGACTGCGGGCGAAATCGTTGGTGCTGCCCGCCGGGATATAGCCGACGGGAACGTCCTTTCCCGACCGCAGAACGCCGGTGATCACCTCGTTCAGCGTGCCGTCGCCCCCGACGCAGAGGATCATATCGAAGCCCTCCGCGTGCTCGACGAAGGCGCCGCCGTCCCCGCGGGACGCCGTAACGTGGTCGGTGACCGAATAGCCGGCGTCGTCGAACAGCCGGTGCAGTTTGGGCAGAGCGCGCAATCCCTTCCGCCGTCCGGCGCAGGGATTCACAACGATCAGGCAGCGTTTTCTTCGGTCTTCAATCTGTTCGAGCATACGCGTTCCCTCCGTGCGGTTTCAGGTGGGGGCGGTCGTCAAAAAATCCGAAAAAACGGGATCAAAGAGTGTCGAGCAGCCCCGCAGCCATAGCGAGGGTCATCAGGGTCGCGCCGACAAGACCCTCGACGTTGATACATTCGTCGGGCTGGTGTTCCCCGCCGTGTCCGACCCGCATCTTCGGGGTGGGATAACCGGGGAGAGACGTCCCGACGCTGAAGGCGTTTTTGAGGTGGCGGGCGTAGGTGCCGCCGGCGCTGTAATAGGGCTTTGCGTTCGCGTCTCCCGTCAGAGTGCGGTAGATCCCGATCACGGTCTTCGCCGCCGGCTGATCTTCCGGCAGGCGGAAGCCCTCGTCATTATCGAGCGAGACCGGATCGAATCCGACGCGGGCAAGCGTCTTTTCGATCTTCCGTTCGATCTCGCAGGCGGGGACGGACGTGCCGTATCGGAAGTCAAAGGACAATTCGAACTTGCCCCCGACCGTGCGGACGATCCCGTTGACCGTGGTGACCGGGCCGAAATACGGATCGTTTCTCGTCAGATCGAAGGGCTCGCCGTACACGCCCGACAGAAGATCCGCCGCCTTTGCAAGGATCCTGCGGTCGCCCTCTCCGAGCGCGGGAAGCGAAAGCAGCAGTTTGCAGGCGAGCGCCGCGGCGTTGACCGAATCCTTCGGCATACTTGCGTGCGCGGTAACGCCCTTTGCAGTCAGGGTCAGGACCCCGTCTTCGTCGGAGAGCGAGAAGGCGTCGTTCCCCTTGACCGCATCCGGGATCGCGCGGGCAAGGGCGCTGTCGGACCGGATCCCGATCTTGACCTTATCCAGAACGACGTTGAAGGCGAGCCCGCCCTCAAACGACAGGATATCCGTGAAACTCTCCCGCGAGCGGACGAAGAAGCGGCAGATCCCCTTCTCGCCGAGCGAAACGGGATAATCGTTGTCGGGCGTGATCGAAAAATCGGGCATCGGACACTCTTTGACGAACGCCTCGATATCCTCCATCCCCGTCTCCTCGGCGGAGCCGATGAACACGACGATCTTCCCGCCGATCGGCAACCCGAGATCCCGCACGGCGCGAAGAACGTAGAGCGAGATCACGATCGCCGCCTTGTTGTCGACGCTTCCCCGTCCGATCACGCACCCGTCGATCTCGGCGGGCTCGAACGGCGGGCAGTAGTCCCATCCGTCTCCGACCGGGACCACGTCGGTATGCCCGAACAGTCCGACCGAGGGTCCCTCTCCGTAGGTCGCGATCCCGTAGCGGTTGCCCTCGCTTACGCGGGCGTCGAAGCCGTTTTCGCGGAACAGGGACACCGCCTCGAGCAGCCCCTTGAGACACGCCTCCCCGAAGGGGGCGCCGGGCTTCGGATCGGAGCGGATCGAGGGGACGCGGATCAGGCGCATCAGGTCGCGGACCATCTCGCCGCGGCGCTCCGAAAGGTAGGCGCGGACGAGGTCGACGGTCTTTTTGTCAAAAGTCATCTTCGTTCTCCTTAATAGAAAGTGGCGACTTCGCGCTCGGGCGCGGTCGCGGGCTCTCTTTCGACGGGGATCAGAACGGGTCCCTTCCCGCCGTACAGTTTGCAGTTTTCAAAGACGATCTTCGCCGTTATGATCTGCCAGTCGCGGGTATTGTACTTCTCGGCGTCGTCGGCTTTCACGGCGAGCGCCCGGTAGGTGATATCGTTGACGCAGCAGGTCATCACGTGCCGCCCGATCGCGTAGATCCCCCGGGGTAATTGGTTATCGCGGGCAATGATCCCCTTGAAGCGGACGGTCTTGCCGATATATTTCTTGGTCTCCTCGGTCAGATCGCGGTACCAGATCGCGTAGTCCTCGTCCTTGATCTCGACCACCGGGGCGTTCAGGTCGAAGGGCAAGGGATCCTCAATTTGATCGCTCTCCAGCCGCCCGTCGGTGTACTCGTAGAGGATCTGCGCCCCGCGGCTGATGGCGCGGACGATCTTGTGCAGTTCCATCACGTCCCGTCCGGGGGCGACCCGGTTGAACAGCACGACCTCGGCGCTGGTCATCTTGTCCACCGTCTGCTGCCGCATATTGGCGTTGAAGGTAAGAAAAGTCGACGCGTCGGCGATCATGATCTCCTGACAGACGAACCATCCCTCGGGCAGAGCGTTGTAGAGTTGGTCGATCTGCCACATCCCGTTGTACTCGACCATCACGCGCTCGGCGCCCGACCGTTTCTGCATGGCGGAGAGCCGATCGGGGGTCAGCCGCGAAGGATCGTCGACCGTCTGCAGCGTGACGTTCGAGAGGTCGGCTTCGTCCTTTTTCTTATCCGGGTCGGGGGAAAGATCGTACTCCTCCTCCCCCTCCTCGCAGACGACGAGCAGGATCTTGCCGCCGTCGTTGAAGCGCTTGTCGCAGAGGGTCTCGCGGATGAACTTGGTCTTCCCGGCTTCGAGAAAACCGGTGAAGAGATAGACGGGCATTTCCACGGTCGATCCCTCCGTCAAACCCCGAAGAGTTCTTTGATCGCGTCCTGTTTCAGGTGCGATCCGATCACGCAGAGCCGTCCGGTCACGTCCGCCGTTCCGGTACGGACGTCGATCCCGTCGGGAACGAAGTCAAAGTGATACCAGACCCCGCCCTCGCCGGGAACGATCCCCTTGGCGCGCAGGATCATACCGTAACTCGACGAATCCTCGTCGAAGGCGGTCAGAATGCGCTCGAGTTCCTCGCGGGTGAACTTTTTAGTCGTCTCGACGCCCCAGCTGGTAAAGACCTCGTCGGCGTCGTGACCGTGATGGTGGTGATGATGGTGTCCGCAGGAGCAATGCTCGTCGTGGTCGTGGTCGTCGTCGTCGTCATCGTCATCGTCATCGTCGTCGTCGTGGTGATGCCCGCAGGAGCATTCTTCCCCGTCGTCGTGGTGATGATGGTGATGCTCGTGTTCTTCTTCGTCGTCATCGTCGTCATCGTCATCGTCGTCGTGGTGATGCCCGCAGGAGCATTCTTCCCCGTCGTCGTGGTGATGGTGGTGATGATGATGATGCTCCTCCGCCTCCTCGGTCAGCCGCTTCAGTTCGTCTGCAAGCGTGTCCGCCCCCTCGATCGCGGAAAGGATGGCGGCGCCGTCGAGTTCCGACCAGGGCGTGGTCACGATCGCGCAGCCCGCGTTGTGCTCGCGGATGACGGCGACGCACTCCGCGAGTTTGGCGTCGGAGGTCTTATCGGTATGCGAGAGGATGACGGTGCCGGCGTGGGTGATCTGATCCCCGAAGAACTCGCCGAAGTTCTTCATATACATCTTGCACTTTCCGGCGTCAACGACCGTCGTGAACGAATTGAGTTTCGCCTCGTCCGAGGTCACGCCCTCGACGGCGCGGATCACGTCGCTGAGTTTCCCGACGCCCGACGGCTCGATCAGGATGCGGTCGGGGGCAAGTTCGGTCAAAACTTTTTTGAGCGCACGCCCGAAATCACCGACCAGGCTGCAGCAGATGCAGCCCGAATTCATCTCGGTAATTTCGATCCCGGCGTCCTTCATAAAGCCGCCGTCGATGCCGATCTCTCCGAATTCGTTTTCGATCAGGACGAGTTTTTCGCCCTTGAACGCCTCTTTGATGAGTTTTTTGATGAGCGTGGTTTTTCCCGCGCCGAGAAAGCCCGAGAAAATGTCGATTTTGGTCAAGTGGAACACTCCCTTTCGTCCCTGCGTTTCGCGCAGGGCATTTTTTTACGTATATATTATATACCCTTAAATAACGGTTGTCAACAGGGCGGGGGCGCTTCGCGCGGGATAAATTCGTCTCGCGGGCGCGAAAAAAACGCAACCGAGATCGCGCGCGCGGATCCGCTGAGCTTGAAGACGGATCCGTTCCGACGTCCCCTCAAAAAAACGAAGCACCGCAAGGATCGCGGTGCTTCGTATGAGTCGGAATATTGCTTACTGTCTTGTCAGAGAGACCGTACCGGCGGGAGCGGTGAACACGAGCAGTCCGCCGTCCCTCGTTGCGTTCACGGTCTGGATATTGCCTTTTTTGTCTGTGACTTTCCAGGTCCCCTGCAGGACGCCGGAGACGTAGTAGGTCAGATAGCCCGTGCCCTCCGCCGTGAAGTTGAACGGCGCCGACAAACGCGTCGAAGACGAGACGAACACCGCAGCAGCGTTGCCGATCACGGCGCCCTTGACCAGATTCCCCGTGATCGCCTGCGCCGTCAGTCCGGGATCCTTGTTCGCGTCGCAGACGTACATTACGTTCAGGAAATAATCGGTCTCGGATCCGGTGTTCTTGCTGATCTCGACCCTGCCCCAGTAACCATCGAGCGGGTAACGGTCAGGCGCGACCTGGCTCCCGTTGATCTGATAGTTTTTGCCCTCTCCGCCGATCTTGGTGATGGCGTCGCCGCCGAGGACGTTCTGAAGGACCAGTTTCCCGCCCTGACTCGACGTGACCGAAACGGTCTTGCCGTTGACGGTCGGTTCGCTCGCCGTGTGGAGCAGGAAGGTCTTTTTGTAACTCTTGTTCGCCGCCGTGATATCGTCGAAGACGAAGAAGAACATCGGTACGCCGTTGTTGCCCGTCTCGTAGACCGCGAGCATCCGACGGTCGACGACCGACGCCGTGGAGCTGCCGTACGCTTTCGCGATGTCGCCCGCGATATAGGCGTATTTCACCTTGGTCTTCGCCTCGTCGATGTATCCCTCCTCGTGCCCGGTCACGACGCCGGTCTCGTAGCTGCCGTTCGCCCAGCCGGTAAGCGACCCGGTCTCCTGCGTGTGCGAGATCTGCCCGCCGCAGTAGTAGGTGCCGCCGCTGTTGTTGTTGTTGATCAGCAGCGAGTTGTGGGCGATGGTCCCCTGGTGATAATACCGCCAATGTACGTGATTGTAAGACGCGTAGGCGCCGGTATCGCCGGCAAGCATCGATTTGTACCAGATCTGGAACTGTCCCGCGTCCTGATGCCCGTGGTTGGAGTCGGCGCGGACGCCGATCTTCATCAGCACAGCCGCCTGATCCGCGCCCCAGTTGTTCCGGGCGATGGTCTGCCCGAGCCAGCCGCCGTTGTAAACGATCAGATCCATATCGGCGTGCCGGTCCTTCGCCGCCCTGACCTCGCCCGACGAGCAGATCAGCTCCTCGCAGGCGTAGCCGACGGTCTGTTCAAGTCCGTACTGACCGTCGCCGAAGATCGAATAACTGTACTTGCCGTACTCGAACTGTGCGCGGACCGTCGCGTCTCCGAACAGGTGCGACGTGATCATCGACGCCATGCCGAACTCCATGACTTTCTTGATCTGATTGACCGAGGTCGTGTTGCTGCCGTCGCCCGAAGCGAAGGTGAACTCGTTCGGCAGTTCGTAGGAATGGATCGACAGAATGACTTGGTGCATACCCTCCTCGTCGAAGGGGAGCGAGCCCGACATCGCCTTGATCAGGAGCGCCGCGTAGCAGTCGCCGGCAAAGCGGATCTGCACGTACTGCGACACGCCCTGCGGCACCATCCCCGCTTTATAGAACTCGTTGCGAGCGGGAACGTATTCGTTATAGAACCGATAGCCGACGAAGTTCCACCAGCCGGGATACTCGTCGTAGATCGCGATGGCAAACGACAGGTAATCGCGCAGGATCTGGAACTCGCAGCCGTGTCCCGCGATCACGCCCTGACCGGAGGGCGGGAAGCCGACCTCCATATGAGAACTCTCGCAGCACTTGTGCTGAACGCCCGCGACGATCTGATCCCTGTCGGTCTTGGTCATCAGCGGATAGCACCAGTCGTAGACGCAAGCCATCGCGTACATGATGTTGCCCATCGTCCGTTCGGGATCGGGCTTGAAACTCTGTACGTCGACGGTCTTCAGATAGTTCTTCGCCGCCAGGATCGCCTGGTAGCCCGAGATCTCGCTGCCCGAGAGCCGGTAGTCGAGCGCGAGCGCCATAATATTCGCAAGTACCTGCCCGTTGAAGTTGTGGGTGCCGTTGCTGCCGTGTTGATAGGCGGCGGGGAGCGAGCCGGTCTCCATCAGCGCGACCTGACGCCGGAACTCCTTCGCTGCCGCCTCGTTCATCCCGTTGTTCAGCGCTCGGTTGATCCCGGCGATATCGTTCTCGTTGAACATTACGCGGGGATGCTGTCCCTTCGTGGGATTGACGTCGAGGTAGTCATAGGTCTTTCCCTTCCCGAGGTCGGTCCGGATGGTCGAACTTCCGCCGCCGAAATCGGAGTCGGTGAATTTCGTGAGTTTTGCCTTGACCTGATTGACCTTGGTTTGATAGGCGGCATAGGAGGCGGGCTCCGTCGTCGCCTTGCCGCAGACCGAGCAGATCAACTCGGCTTCCCCGTCCTTGTCGGGAGCAGGCGCTTTCACGTACCGTCCGGAGGCGACGTACTTGTGCTCGTCGGTCATCGGGACCGTAAACTGTTTTTTCGCCCCGCAATTCGTACAGGTGCAGAGCCGCGATCCGGTCTTATTGCAGGTCGCCGCGTCGATCACGCGTCCCTCGTCCCAGGTATGACCGTCGGTCTCTTCGGTCTTGGTCTCGCCGCAAATCGTACAGGTATACATGATCTCTCCTTTGGTCTCTTCTTTGCTCGCGGGGTCGCAGCCGCCCTCTTTGACGACGCGTCCCTCGTCCCAGACGTGGTCGTGTTCCGGGATCCCGGTCGCCGGGGTCGTTGCGGGCGCGTCGGTCTCGTCGCCGCCGCCCGAAAGCGAGCAGGACGCGAGCGAAACGACGATAAATGCGAGGCAAAGGAGCGTCAGCACGATCGTTTTTCTCATAGTTTCCTCCCGATCAGTCAATGGTGGTTTTGCGCGTCTTTTTCCGAATACATTATAGCACAAAAAGATACGAATGTAAAGAGAACGCGCGGAAAAAGATCAAAAAGGACCCGCCGCCGCGTCAAAGGCGCTCCCGAATAACAAAAACGCTCCCCCGTAACGGAGGAGCGTTGAGAGGAGGCGTTAATCGTCCGCTCTGCCCTTCTCTGCCCGTTCGATCTCGCGGGCGGCGGACCGTTTGGCGTCGGATTCGCGCTTGTCGTAGAGTTTTTTACCCTTGCAGAGCCCGAGTTCGACCTTGACGCGGGAGCCGGAAAAGTAGAGCGACAGGGGGATCAGCGTGCAGCCGTCGCGCGTGACCTGACCGAGCAGGCGGACGATCTCGCGTTTGTGCATCAGGAGTTTGCGGGGACGCAGGGGATCGCGGTTGAAGATGTTGCCGCGCTCGTAGGGGCTGACGTGCATCCCGTAGACGAACAGTTCGCCGTCGTCGACCCGACAGTAGGAATCCTTGAGATTGACCGTCCCTGCGCGGAGCGATTTGACCTCCGTGCCGAACAGTTCGATCCCCGCCTCAAAGGTCTCCAAAACGAAATACTCGTGTCGGGCAGACCGGTTGACGGTGATCACTTTTCCTTTTTTTTCGTCGGGTTTCTTTGCCATCGTTATTCCCTCGGGTACGCGTCAATCCCGTTCGAGTATCTCCAGGATCTCGTAGACGTACATCGTGTGATAGTCCTTCTTCTTGTAATGGAAAGCGAAGAGTTCGGGGTCCTCCGCGTTCTTCGGGGAAAAGACCTTTTTGTTCGCGTAGAGTTTCTTCAGTTTGAAGACCACCTTCGCCTCGCTGTAATAGATCGCGTTGTCGCCGTCGTTCTGCGGCGTCAGTCCGCTCTCTGCGATCTTGTCGACGTCGCGCCCGCTCTTCGCCCCGCAGAAAGCGAGGGTCTCGCGGTACTTCTCCTCAAACCAGGTGAGGGTCGCCATGTCGCCCGCCTCGGTGAACTCGTGCGTGTAGCGCTGCGGACGGACGAAAATGAACGCCACGTTCTTGCCCCACAGTTCTCCGATCCCGCCCCAGCTGACCGTCATGGGGTTGAAGGTGCCGTCGGGCTTGGACGCCGTGAAGAGCAGCCAATCCTTCGAGATCATACGGATCGGGGCGCACTCAAAGTCGGAAACGGGAACTTTACGGAATTCAGCCATCTGTCATTCTCCTTTTCGTTCGCGGTTTTGGGGTTTTGCTTCAAACGATATTAGTATAGCACAAGAACGAAAAAAAAGCAACAGGATCTTTTCGACCAGATTCGGAGATGCCGCAAGCGGCGCGATACGTCTGCGACGCGATATGCCCTGCCGGGCGTGGGGACGGGGATACGAATGAATTGCCGCGAGCGGCATGAATTGCGGGCAAGCCCGCGTGAATTGGCGCTTCGCGCCGTGAATTGCGCTGCGCGCATTAAGACGGGAAAACGAAAACCCCCGCCTTTCGACGGAGGTTCGTTTCACTTCTTGTTTTCGAGAAAGCCGGCGGCGGCGTTGATCAGATCGACGATGCGGCGCCCGCCGAGCATCCGGTTCGCCTCGTTCTGCGAGACCCAGCGATAGCCGCTGATCTCCTCGGGCTGAACGGTGGGATTGCGGTCGGTCGGAGCAAGGAAGGCGACCAGCGTTTTCTTGTAGATCGGGGGGATGGGATAGGTGACCTCACGCCGGAAACCCGGAACGGGGGCGCAGTCGAGCCCGGTCTCCTCGCGTACCTCGCGGATCGCGGTCTCAAGTTCGGTCTCGCCGTACTCCATATGCCCCTTCGGGATGCTCCAGCCCTGCGAGCGGCTCTCGCGGAGCAGCAGATAGCGGTAGCCGGAGGCGGTGTTGCGGTACACGACCATACCGACCGAGCGGTGATAGAGATGCTCCATCGTGGATTTGAAATCGCGCTCGCGGAACCAGACCTCGGAATAGATCCGCGCCTGATCGTATTCTCTCCCCTGCGGGGCGACCACCCAGCGAACGCCCTCGCCGTTCTCGCGGAAAAGGAGAGCGATCACCCGCCCGGTGAAGGTCGCGACAGGGTGCGACACGCCGAGAACGTAGACGCCGAGACGCCCCTCGCCGGGCAGCGAAAGATCCTTCGGATAGCCGCAGTTGATCGGATAGACCAGATCGGGACGGTCGGGATGGACCGACCCCATGGGACGGTCGACCGTGACGGTGATCGTCTTGCCGAGCCGGCTCCAATGGCGGGCGACGGGCAGCGCGTTTCTGATCCACTCATCCTTTCCGCTCTCGTAGGCGGCGCGGTCGTTCGGGTGATCCGCCGAGAGTCTCTCCTTCAGGGCGGCGTACTCGCGCGAAACGTCGGGGCGCCCGAAAAGATAGGCGCGGAGCGCGACGCAATCCTCGTAGACCCGGCTCCCCGACAGGGTCAGGCGAACCGAACGCGCCGCGGTCTTTCCGTCCTCCGAAGGGAGAAAAAGGAGAAGATCGCCGTCGGATAGGTCAAACCCCCCGGGAAAAGAACACTCGGAGGCGGGGATATATCCGTCGGCGCGAAGGATCTTCTCGCACTCGGAGAGAGCGGACGAATTGGGGCAGGCGACGACGAAATCGAGGGTCGGGGTCGAGGGGACGAAGCGGAGAGACGTCCCGCCGATATGTTCGACGCCCGACGCAAAGCCGCCGAGAGCGCGGCGCAGAGCGGACGCTTCGCGTTTGCCGCCGTCCAGCCGATCCCTATCGTAGAACGATAGCGCGATCCCGTTGAATTCCACGGCGATCCCTCCTTTCTTATCCCTTTTTCCGATTTCCCCATTGAATCCTAAAAAGGCAGGACAGATAAGCGTCCTGCCTGTTTTTCAACCGTGTTCCGGTCGATTGTCCATTGAAAAACCGAATAAATGAAAGAGTGAAACTCGTAGTGTTTGCGAACTTGAACTTTGAAGCAGTTCAAGCACTCGGTCGATTAGTATCGCTCAGCTGCACGCATTACTGCGCTTCCACCCGCGACCTATCAAACAGGTAGTCTACCTGTGACCTTATTGCT
>CACZAZ010000046.1 GCA_902779285.1 uncultured Ruminococcus sp. | reverse complement strand
CCGTATAGCAGCCGTCTGCGCCGACCTCGGGTTCCGTAACGCCTCCGTAACTCTCAAACGAGAATACGAAGCCCGCCTTGGTGTAGTCGAGCGATCCGATCGTAAAGACGAACCGCACCTCGGTCGTGGTGTGCGCGACCGCGAAGTTCGAAGACGACTGATAGTCGAAGTCTTGGATCTCCTCCGGTTCCGGCTCGGGCTCCGCCGCGGTCGCGACCGGAACGATCAGGGCAAACGCAAGGGTCAGCATTGCGAGGATCAGGAAAAGCGAGAGAGTCCGGTTCGTGCGGGAGTGTGCGCGCATAACGTGGTTCCTCCTTGTCCGCGTTCGCAGGGAAGTCGGTTTTTGTTCGGGAGCGAACGCTCTTTCCCGATTCGGCGTTTCGTCCAAAACGAACGGTCCGCCGTTGTCCTTATTTTACTCCTTTCGTACAAGAAAATCAATAGATTTTTAATATTTCAAAGCAAAAAGGCAATATGCACAAATTACAATTTAAACATTTGTGCATATCAAACAACCCGCATTTTTTGGCGCCGCCGGGCGTGAAACGCGATCCTCCGCACCGGATCAGAGACAAAGGGGAGCGGATCGCGTCCATCCCTTCACTTCAATCACTAAAAAAACGCGCGGGCGCTGTGTGCGCCCGCGCGTTATAGATATAAGGGAAATTTCGCGAAAATCAGACGATCGGTTCTTTCAGTTCGTCGAAGTAGTAGTAGCGCGTATAGGCGTGGTTGCCCGCCGCGTCGCGCACCGAGATCCGGAAGGTCATATCGTTCGGATTGAGCCGGAAGGTCGCCTCGGTCACGGGGGGCTCGCCGGGTTTCCGGCGCTTGAAGGCGGTGCGCCGCCCGACGGTGTGCAGATAGATCCCGACGGCGTCGGAGGTCTTCACCGTGACCTTGCCGTCCTCGACCCAAAGATCGGTGATCGAAGGACCGCTCGAGGCGTAGCAGTTCCCGTTCTCGATCCCGTTCATCAGATTCTCGTAGGAGAGCGAATCCGCCTTCACCATCGTCCAGGCAAGGCAGCAGTCGTGAGTCGCGTGGTTGTCGTCGCCCGCGACGCAGCCGATCCGTTTGCCCGCCCGCATCATCTCCTGATAGACGTGGGGAACGTCGTCCATATCGCTGTCGATATGCGACCCGCCGTTGATGATCTCAAGGGCGGTCAGATCTTCCAGTTTGCCGTAGAAGTCGAGGTCGTTCATCGACCAGTTCGGGTGATTGAAAACCACCAGCATATTCCGTTCCCGCGCCGCGCGGATCACCTCGTTCACGCCCTCGACCGAATAGATCCGCTTGTAGTGCGGATCGCCGACGTATTCCGCCCGGTCGCGGTAGTTGGCGGCGTTGCCCCAGATATAGTTGATATCGCAGCAGACCATACGGATATCGTGCGGATCTTTGGAATAGAGGTTCAGATGCACCTTCGGCGTGTGCTCGTGCGTCTTGACGGCGCCCTCGTAGACGGCGGAGACGGGATTCCTTTTCGAGAGATCGAATCCGTACTCGTAGGCGGTCAGAGCGACGAAATCGTCGTCGGTGAGATCCGAGTGGTCGAGCATGATCTCGTGGTCGGTGAAGGCGACGGCGGAATAGCCGTGCGCTTTGAAGATCTCCTTGACCTCCTCCGGCGTCAGGCGTCCGTCGGAGATCACGGTGTGCGCGTGCAGATTGACTTTGTAAAAACTGCCGGTCTCGGGCAGCAGATACTGTTTCATGGCGTTTTTCCCCCGATTGTTTTTTCTGCTCTCCATTATACTCGTTCCCGCGCGTCAAATCAAGTGCGAAAACGAAAAAAATACAAAAGAGACGGGCTTGCGCCCGCCTCTTTTTTGCAGGGTCGTCGGGATCTTTGACGTCAGACGTGCTTGACGGTGCCGCCGGTCGCGATCACCATCTTGACCGCCTCGAGCGAGAAGTCCTGCAGTTCGATATGCAGCACCTTGTTCAGGGTGCCGCGGGCGAGCAGCTTGACCTGCCCGACGCTCGGGGGGATCAGTTTCATCTCTCTCAGTTTCGCGACCGTGACCGTGTCGCCCTCGTCAAAGGCGTTCGAGAGCGTATCGACGTTGACGATGCCCTTCTTGCCGGTATGCTCGGTCACGGCTTCTTCGATCGCGTCCTCCGCCTGCTCGTCGGTGACCATCGCTTGCGCCTCTGCGACCGTGACGTGGCTGACCGTGTGGATCGGAGCGACGATATGTTTCGTCTTCTTCTGGACCTCCTCGCCGGTGTAGAGCGCGATCGTGCGGTCGATCATATCTTCCAGCTGACCGTTCGACAAACTGTCGTCGACGACCACCGAGTACCAGGCGTCCTTCGCCTTCGGGAACGCGCTCCGTCTGACCGAATGATGCTCTTTTTGGAACTCTTTGCCGAGCGGATCCTTGGTCTTGAGCAGGAGCATCATCGCGCCCTCGGTCTCGTAGACGTAGACGAAGCAGAGTTTCTTGCCGTCCTTGCCCGTGACGTAGTGGGTATCCGCGAGCGGCAGCCCGGTCGTGGTGGCGTTCACGCGCTCGTTCAGTTCGACGTTGTCGGGGTAGACCTTTCTCAGGTACGCGGCGATCGCCGCTTTGCTGAGTTCCTCGATCCTGTGCGCGTGAGAGGCGATCTCAAGACTCTCTTTCAGTCCGATACCCTCGGCGGGCGCTTTCTCGGGGATGGGCTCGCCCGAATAGAGGGCGATCGTGCGGTCGATCATATCTTCAACCTGCGCGTTGGTCAGACTGTCGTCGACGACCACGGAGTACCAGGCGTCCTTCGCCTTCGGGAACGCGCTGCGGCGCACCGACTGATGCTCTTTCTTCATTTCCTTGCCGAGCGGATCTTTGGTCTTCAGCAGGAGCATCATCGCGCCCTCGGTCTCGTAGACGTAGACGAAGCAGATCTTCTTGCCCTTCTTATCTTTGACGTAGTGGGTGTCCGCGAGCGGCAGCCCGGTCGTGGTGGCGTTCACGCGCTCGTTCAGTTCGACGTTGTCGGGGTAGACCGAACGCAGATAGTCTGCGATATACGCTTTGGACATCTTCTCGGTCCTGTGCGCGTGGGACGCGATGGCGAGACTCTCTTTCAGCCCGACCCCCTCGCCGTTCGAGACGGCGTCGGCGTCTTCCTCGGCTTCGGTTTCGGCTTCGTCCGCCGTTTCCTCCGCTTCTTCCGCTGCGGATCCTTCCGCGGTTTCTTCCGCTTCTTCGGCGGGAGTTTCTTCCTCCGCGGTCTCCTCTGCGGTCTCAACTGCGGGCTCGGGCTTCGGCTCCGCTTTCTTTTCCGCGGGCTTTCTGTGTCCGACAAGGAACAGGATCAGGAAGAGGACGCACAGCACGCTCGCCGCGATGAGGCACGCGACGGCGACGGTGCCGCCCTTCAGGATGAAGAAGACAAGGGCCGCCGCCAAGAGCAGGAGCGAAACGACAAGCCCCGCCGTTACAAAACCGTTCGATTTTTTCTGTTTGCTTTCCATTCCGTTTTCTCCTTTTTCGGTTCGTGATACAAAAACGGCGTCCCTTCACACGACAAAGGTACGCCGTGCCCCGGTACGCCGTTGTTTTGATCGAAGACGCCGAAAAGACGGCGGGCTGTCCGCCCGGTCTATCCTTCCGTCGGGATCATTGCAGACGCCGTTCCGGCCGCCAACCCCTTCGCAAGATGGTCTCACTATCATTATAATCGTTTCACTCCGAAAAATCAAGTTCGTCCTGCTTTTTTTTGCCGAAAAAGAAAGAAATCCCCCGCGTCGGGCGCCCGCCGTTGCTTTTGAACGCGCGCGAAAAGGGAAAAGCGGGGCGGGATCCGCGTCCGGGCTTTTTGAAAAACGCTTGACAAACGCAAGGTGATAATGCTATAATATCCCTCGCCCGTCAACCGACGGGAGAATACCCGGGAGCATAGCTCAGTTGGGAGAGCATCTGCCTTACAAGCAGAGGGTCAGAGGTTCGAGCCCTCTTGTTCCCACCAAAGAGGACGGGGCGCCGCACGGCGCCCCGTCCTCTTTGGTGGGACCTTCGAGTGCAACTCGAACCTCTGGCATTGACGGTCTCCGCCCCGTCAATGCCTCAATTCCCGCCATCCGATAAAGCCGTCCTTTCTCTTTGTTAGGCGGGAATTGGGAGGTAGCGCCGCTTGCGGCGCGTCGAGCCCTCACCTCTCGGATCTTTCCCCCGCCGTGTGCGGGGGGCGCTTTGTCGGCGTGAACTGCGAGTGTCTTTCAAACCTCCGGCATTGACGGTCTTTGCCCCGCTCGGAAAATTTGCGGGCGGGATTGCAAAAAAAACGCGCGTATGTTATAATGAAGAAAAACGGCGAAAGCCGAAATACAAGACAGGAGTGTTTCAGATGCGTACTCGTAGATTTTGGTCTTTGCTTCTGGTCGTTTGTATGCTGCTCGCGACCCTCGCGGGATGCGGCGTAAAAGGGGAAGACGACCAAACGACCGCCCCCGCCGCGACCGAACCCGGTACAACGACGGCGGAAGCCGCGACGACCGAGCCCGTCGAAACGACCGCCGCGGTCACGACCGAGCAACCCCCGCTGACCGTGGACGGTTACGTTTCCGCGACCGACTGCAGCCTGTACGTCAAGGAGGTCGGCAGAAGCCGGTTCTATCGGGGCGCGTTCATCCTCGACTGGTCGGCATCCGGGATCGAATTCGCGTTTTCGGGCTCCGGCGACCTGCGGGTCGATATCGAAAAAGAGGGATCCTCGAGCAACGCCGTTTTGATCGCGGAAGTGGACGGGGAAGAACACACCCTGAACGTCAATACGGCGGGGGTCCAGACCTATCGCGTCGTGACCGGTCTTGCCGAGGGCGAGCATCACGTTCTGATCCGCCGCCGGAATATGGTGGAGGACGGCTCGGATAACGGGATCCTGGTGGGGATCAAGGGATTCCGGATGACCGGGAGCCTCCTGAAAAGACCCGCCGACAACAAGTATATGGTCGCTTTCCTCGGCGACAGTATCCTCTGCGGTCACGGACTGCCGAATCAGAACGGGCTTGCCACCTACGCGATGGACCTTTGCAAGCGCGAGAGTTTCGACTACGACGTCTGCTCGGTCTCGGGCTTCGGCGTTTACTGCAGTTCCACCCGGCACGGGTTCACCGAGAACACGCTGACCAAGTATTACCCCTACTTCAACTACTATCGCAGCACGACCCTGCGCTATATGCCGGAACGGACAGCCGATCTCGTGATCGTCAACCTGAACACCAACGACAACAATTTCGGCTGGACCAACTCGCCCGAAACGCCGTATAAGGAAGCCTTAAAGACCCTGATCTCCGAGATCCGCGAGATCCACGGAGAGAACGTGCCGATCGTCTGGATCGTCGGGATGATGATCTCGCCCGACAGCGGGGTCAACCAATGCCTGAACGAAGTGTTCGCGGAACTCGGCGGCGAGGCGGCGGGGCTCTACACGATCACGGTGGAGACCAACACCGCGGGCGGGGACGGCGGCCACCCGGACGCTTCGTCTCACGCGGCGGTCTCGCAGGCGCTCAGCGCTTTCATCCGCACCAAATCTCTTCTCGACCTCCCCGCGCAGCAGTAAAACCAAATACAAAAAAAGAGCAGCCGTCCGGCTGCTCTTTTTTTGTCGCTCAAAACGGGTTTAAGCCCGTCAAAAATGATTTAATTGCATCAAAATCGAAAAAATGATGCAATTAGAGAGGATGATGATGCAATTAAAACGCTATCAAATAATACCCCGTTTGCCGTTCGGCAAACGGGGTATGTATTGAATTTACGGTTTTTCGGTGCAGAGGGCGACGAGGTCCTCGACGGTGGAGGTCGCGAGGCACTCGACGGTGTCGGAGGCGCCGTAATAGATCTTGACGGTGCCGTCGTCCTCCGCGATCATGCCGCCGGGGAAGATGACGTTGGTGCGGAAGCCCTCGTCGGTTTCCCACGGGAGGGTCGGCGCGATCAGGGGGGTCTTGCTCATCCCGATAATCTTGTAGGGGTTTTTGAGATCGAGGAGCATGATCCCGGCGGTGTAGCGCTTGTTCCACCAGGTGTCCCAGTTCTTCTGTCCGCGCCCGTCGCGTTCCCGGTCGACCGCGTGGAAGAGCGTCAGCCAGCCGTACTTGGTCTTGAGCGGCGGGGCGGCGGGTCCGACCTTGTCGTTCGCGAACGGGACGTTCTCGACGGCGAGGAGCAGTTCGGAGTCGCCCCAGAACCGGAGGTCGGGGGACCTTGAGATCCAGACGTCGAAGCGGTCCTTTCCCCCGCGGCTGTAAACCGGGAAGGGGCGTTCCAGCCGATAGTAGTAACCGTCGATCTTCTCGTCGAAAAGCACCATGTTGCGGTTGTCGGGCGCCGACGCGCTGATGATCTCGACGGTCGTGAGATCGTCGGAGAGCCGTGCGATGCAGCCCCGGACTCCGTGGGCGGTGTCCATCGCGAGGCAAAGGTAGAGTTTCCCCTCGATCACGCTGATCCGGGGATCGTAGAGACGGAAGATATCGGGGGCGTGCAGGGGTCCGCCCGCGAGATTCAGGACCGCTGACGTGTGGGTGAAATCGTAGTGAATGATCGGCTTTTCCGCGACCTTCCAGCCGTCGATCCCGTTGTCGCTCACCGCGACGCCGACCGCGGTCTTCGAGATGCCCTTCGTCTTCGCGAGATACTCCTCTTCGGTCGCGCCGTAGTCGTCGCGGAAGACCATCACGTACTTGCCCCCGACCTTCGCCACGCCCGCGTTGAAGATGAAGCCCGCTTCGTAGGGGATATCGTCTTTGGTGAGGATGGGTTTCGGGTATTTCTTGATGCAGGGTGCGTCGGTTAAGATCGGCGTCCACTGTGCCATATCGGTTCTCCTTGTCGCTTTCCGGGGCTTTTCCCCGTGATCGTTTCCATTATAACACAACCCGCCCCGCTTTTGCAATCCGAAAATAAGGATTTTATGAAAAACCGCGGCGGCGCTCCCTTGCAATTCGCGCGCGGGTGTGCTATACTGAAACGGTAGACAAAAGCATCTTCGGAGCGTCGGATGATGAAAAACCGCGAAAGACGACTAACAGAGCGAAGAGAGCCGCTGACCGCGATCGCGGAAACGATCGTGCGCGGGCGGTTCGTGATCTTCGCGCTGTTTTTGCTTGCGGCGGTTTTTTGCTTGCTCACGATCGGACGCGTCAGGATCAATCCGTCGCTCACGGCGTTCTTGCCGAAGGACACCGAGACCCGGCGCGGGATCGACGCGATGGAGAGCGAATTCACGACCTACGGCTCGGCGCGGATCCTGATCGAGGGCGTGCCTTACGCGGAGGCGGAGGAGACGGCGCAAAGGATCGGAAAGATCGAACACGTTTACGAAGTCGCTTTCGACGGGAGCGAAGACCACTACAAGGATGGGAACGCTCTGCTCACGGTCTCCTTCGACGAAGGGGAAACGGGGGAGGGCGCGTCCGCGGCGATGGGCAGGATCCGCGAACTGCTCGGGGATCTGCCGTATCCGGTCTCGGTCTCGGGCGACGTCGGCTACAACTACCAGAGCGAACTTGAAAAAGAGATGGTGGTCGTTCTTTTGCTCGCCGCCGCCGTGATCGTTCTGGTGCTGCTGTTCACGTCGCGCAGCTATTTCGAGATCGTCGTTTATTTCGTCGTGTTCGGCGTTTCGGCGCTGCTCAATATGGGGACTAACTGGTGGCTCGGGGAGATCTCCGCGATCACCAACACCGTCGCCGTGATCCTGCAGCTCGCGCTCGCGATCGACTACGCGATCATTTTCTCGCACCGCTATCAGGACGAAGCGGAGAAGGATCCCGACAGCCGCGCGGCGATCGTCCCGGCGCTCACGCACTCGATCGTCGAGATCTTTTCGTCGAGCTTGACGACGGTCTCGGGGCTGGTCGCCCTGATGCTGATGCGGTTCCGGCTGGGGTACGATCTCGGGGTCGTTCTGGCGAAGGGGGTCGTGTGCAGTATGCTGACCGTCTTTCTCCTAATGCCGGGGCTGATCCTTCTGTTTCCGCGCGCGCTCCGAAAGACGCGGCACCGCTCGTTTGTGCCGAGTATCGTGCGATTCGGGCGGCTGCTGCAGAAAAAAGTGCCGGTCTGCCTGATCCTGTTCGCCGTGATCCTGCCTTTCTCTTTCGTCTTTTCGCAGAAGACCGAGTACGCCTTCTCGAACGGGAGCGTCACGGAGATCGTCCCGAGCGAATACCGCCATGAGCGCAGGCGGGTCGAAGAACTCTTCCCCGCGGGGACGGCGATCGCGCTTCTGGTGCCGGCGGGCGACTACGACAAGGAGAGGACGGTCCTCAAAGAGGCGGAAAAGGTCGAGGGGATCACGGGCGCCGCGGGGCTTGCCGTCGTGGAGTTCGGGGAGGGGCGTACGCTGACCGATCCCTACACCGCGGGGGAGTTCGCGGATCTTCTCGGGATCGGGGAGGAGGAAGCCGAGAGACTCTACCGTTTCCACGCTCTGGAATGCGACGACGCAGAGGCGCTCAAGTCGCCCGGTACCTATCCCGCGCCGCTCGTCGACGTTCTGCTGACGCTCTTCCGCGTGATCGATCAGAAACTCGTGAAGCTGACCCCCGAACAGACGAATCAGCTCGCGGTCTACCGCACGCCGATCGAGCGCGCCGCGAAACAACTGAAAGGGAAGACGTGGGACCGGCTGGTCCTGACGACCTCTCTCCCCGTCGAGGGGAAGGCGAGCGTGGAACTGGTCGAGACCGTCCGCGCCGTCGCGGAGCGGGAGTACGGAGAGGGCAGCGTGCTTGCCGTCGGGGACGTCACGTCCGCCCGGGATCTTGAGGATTTTCACCGCTCCGACTCGGTTTTGATCGGGGTTTTGTCGGTGGTCTTCGTCTTTCTGATCCTTCTGTTCACCTTCCGCAGCCCGGTCGTCGCGGCGGCGCTGGTGTTCGTCATCGAGGGGAGCATCCGGATCAATTTCAGTTTCCCGTATCTTGCGGGCGACCGCGCGGCGTTCGTGACCAATATGATCGTTTCCGCGATCCAGATGGGCGCGACCATCGACTACGCGATCGTGACCTACAGCCGCTACCGTGCGCGCCGTAAGACCGATCCGCCGCGCGAGGCGATGATCAAGGCGCAGAACGACGCCTTCCCGACCGTTCTGACGTCGGGGACGATCATGGCGGCGGCGGGGCTTCTGATCGCGTACCTCGTCAGCGACGTCTACGTCGGGCATATCGGGCTCGCCGTCGGGCGCGGGGCTCTGATCTCGATGATCCTGGTCCTCACCGTCCTGCCGCAGCTGCTCCCGCCGCTCGATCGCGCGATCGCGGCGACGACCATCCGTTTTTCCCGTAAAAACGGGAAAAATCAAGACCGCCCCCCGGAAGAGCCGGAGCCGGATAAAGGAGAACGGGATGCGTAACGAGTGGACCGAAGCCGAGGGACGGAAGATCGTCGAGGCGGTTTTTCCCCGCGTTCCGACAAGGGGGACGGACGGGCTTGCGCCGGGGAAGCGCGAGGACGAGATGCTGCTGGCGCTTGAGGGGTATACCGATCCGTTGCCCGCGCTCGACGGGGTGACGTTCGGCTTTTATTCGGGCGATCCCGCGCCGCTTCTTGCCGCGGTCAGCGAGGTCGAACCGGGTTGGGCGAAATACTACGACGGGCGCGAGCCGGCGTTCTGCGGATTCGTCGGGGAAACGGTGGTCTCGTTCTGCCTGCTCTCGGACTTCGGGGAACGCGAGATCCTCGGGGTAAAGTCACGGGTCGGCGGCACCGGCTGCGTCGGAACGCTCCCCGCGTACAGACGGCGGGGGATCGGGCTGAAGATGGTCTCGCTCGGCACGCTGATCTTAAAAGAACGCGGATTCGACTATTCCTATATCCACGATACCGGCGTTCCCGACTGGTACGCGAAACTCGGGTACAAAACGATCTTCAAGCGCGAGATCCCCGCGGAAAACTGACCCGACGGGGGCTGAAAAACGGCTCGCCCGCTCAACTTTTTCGCTTTTTTCGTTTTACCCCTTTACAAACGCGAAAAAATCTGCTATAATGCAAAAGGTCAAAACGAAAGACCGCTTTCGGGGGTGTAGCTCAGTTGGGAGAGCGTACGGTTCGCATCCGTAAGGTCAAGGGTTCGAATCCCTCCATCTCCACCAAAAAAGCACCCGCGCCTTGTGCGCGGGTGCTTTTTTGGTGGAGATGTCGGCTTCGAACCCTTCGTATTTGCGGCGCGGAGCGTCGCAAATACTTAACTCTCGCCCTCCTATACAGATCCCCTTTTCACAGAGTCGGGCGAGAGTTTGAGGGTAGCATTACCCGCGACTTGTCACGGGTAATGCGTCGAATCCCAGCCATCGGTCACTTTCACTCTTGAAATTTTCCAACTTTTCAAGTATAATGAAAAAGAAAGAATCGACAAATCGGGATTTGTGAGGAATAATTATGGAGTATAATTGCGGTTTTCAAAAAGAAAACAAATGGTTCCGATACAGGGCGGCTGCTATTATTGTTGAAGACGGGTGCGTTCTTTTTGCAGGCAATGAAAAAGAGGATTATTTCTATTCTATCGGCGGAGCGGTACACATGGGCGAAACCGCACAGGACGCTGTAAAAAGAGAGGTCTTTGAAGAAACCGGCGTTGAATATGAGATCGATCATCTCGCCGTGATACACGAAAACTTTTTTAATGAGAATAACGGTTCTTTGCGAGGTATGGATTGTCATGAGATTGCATTGTATTACCTGATGAAACCGAGAGGATCGAAAGAACTGCATAGCGACAGTTATACTTTGGGCGTAAAGGAAACAATGCACTGGATCCCTATTGATGAATTGGATAAATACAAGGCGTTTCCATCTTTCATGAAAGAATACCTGCTTTCAAGGCATAACGGAATCGAGCACATTGTGACCGATGAAAGGATCCGATAAAATCCGGTTTATCGGGCTGAAAACCGTGTATCATTTTGGCGCTTTCAGTTATGGTTACGTATCATTATGGCGGTCTTATACAAAAAAGCACCCGCGACTTGTCGCGGGTAATGCGTCGAATCCCAGCCATCGGTTACTTTCACTCTTGAAATATTCCAACTTTTCAAGTATAATGAAATCGACAAATCGGAATTTACGGAGGTCAGCATTATGATACATCTTGAAAAGCTTACCTATGAGAACTTTGACGACGTCTTTGAACTCAGGGTAAAAAAGGCTCAATACCCCTTTGTGGCGAACAACTGTTACAGCGTTGCCGAAGCGTACGTTACCATGATGTGCGGCGGGCATGTATTTCCTTTCGCAATCTACAATGACAAACGGCTTGTCGGCTTCATCCAGATAGGCTACGGTGAGAACGCGGAT
>CACZAZ010000045.1 GCA_902779285.1 uncultured Ruminococcus sp. | reverse complement strand
CGGAAGAACGTAAAGGAGAAAGCGTATGAAAAACAGATTGATAGCTTTTCTGCTTATCGTTCTGACTCTCATCGGAACGATCATGCTTCCCGTTTCCGCTGAGACCCAGCAGGAATTCGTAACGGCGACCGAATACGCCGTCAAGAACAAGGACGGGGACGGAAAACCCTACGGCGAGGTCGTAAAGAAGATCACCGACGAGATCGCGGCGGGCTACACCGAACTGTACGCGCAGACTGAGAAATATCAGTTGTTCTGCAACAAGTACACCGGCGAAGTCTACCTCCGCGACCGCGCGACGGGGCAGTACCTGACCACCAACCCGGTCAACGTCGGCTCCGCGCAGCAGGAAGACAAACTTTCGCAGGTCTGGCTGTCCTACAGGACGTACGAAGCCGGCTCCGCGAAGGTCAATTACAACAGTTTCACCATGGCGGCGAAGAAGGGGCAGATCTCGGTCAGCCGTATTCGGGGCGGTATCCGCGTCGAGTACACGATGGGCGACGTTACCAGCCGCTATCTCGCTCCGCAGGCGATCCTTGAAGAAGACTACCTCGCACACATCCTCGAGCCCTATCAGCAGCACATTATGGACATCCTGAACTACGAGTTCATGCGGACCCGTTTCAGTACGTTCGTGAAGCTGCCCGAGCTCGACGAAAACGGAGACCCGATCCCCGCGTACGACGAGGACAATAATCTGATCCATTACGACGACGAAGCGATCAAGGTCTACAAGCGGCTGAACGATCTGGTCGTCAAGGACGATCCCAAAGAGTTCAAAGCGGATATCGACGATATCCTCGGCGTGCCTCTCGCGTTGGACTCCAAGCGCAACGAGAACGTCAACTCGCGGTTCCGTTACGATTGGAAGGTCGCGAGAAACAAGATCATTGCGGACCTTGCCAGTTCCGATCCCGCCGTGGTCGCCGCGGCGGAGGAACTCCGGGACGAGATGCTCGAGCAGATCCGCTTGCTGAAACCCGCACAGGAACTGCCGCTGCCCGGCGAATCTTCCGTCGCGAAATGGCTGAACGACGTGTATAAGGATTTCGGTAACTTCACCGCCTCGTACGAGAACGTCGTCGACCTGAACAAGTACTACAACGAGGACGGCACTCCGAAGTCCGAATTCGCGGATCAGATCGAGCAGCTGAAGAAGACCTACGCGGTCCTCGATTACGATCTCGAACCGGGGGAATCCTACCCGAAGATCCGGACGCTGAATTTCCAACGCGGAGAGGGCGTCAGCGAGGCGACGACGATCCGCGATTTCCAGAAGGTCCAGAAATACTTTACCGACAGTATCGAGGATTACACGCTCGCGTCGATGCTTCTGGATGAGGAAAAGGTCGGCTTCGAGCCGGTGATCTACGACAACCCGCTGTTCCGCTGCGCGCTCGAGTACACGCTCGACGACACCGGTTTCACGGTGGATATCCCCGCGTCTTCGATCATCTTCGACGAATCGAAGTACGAACTGACCGATCTGTCCTTCCTGCGCTACTTCGGCGCGGGTTCGACCGATACCTCGGCGGCAAACGACGGCTACGTCTTCTATCCCGACGGCAGCGGCGCGCTGATCTACAACAACGCCATGCCGTCCAGCGCCGTTCTGAACCAGCCGATCTACAGTTACGATTACGCGTACGCGAATCTGACGCTGAAGGACGCGGGCGAGTCGCTCAGCTCCAGCCAGCCGATCCGTCTCCCGGTCTTCGGCGCCGTGAACCGCGTGCAGACCGGCGTGAGCGAAGACGGCAAGAAGCCGGTTTACGGCAACGAGCACGTCGGCTATCTCGCCGTCATCACCGAGGGCGAGTCGCTGGCGCGGATCTACACGAAGGTACTTGACGACGGCGGCGCGTACGTCGGAACTTACGCTTCCTACACCTTCCGTGCGACCGATAACTACTCGATCGGACGTCTCAAGAAGGGAAGCACGGTTTCGATCTCCTCCGACTTCAAGTACACCGGCTTCTATACCCAGAAGTATATTATGCTGACCGACGCCGCTCTGAACGAGACGCTCGGACCCGACAACGGGAAGTACCGCGCGGACTACGTCGGAATGGCGGACGCCTACCGCGATTACCTCATCGGAAAGGGCGATCTGACCTCGCTTGCCGAGGATAAACTCGAATCGCGTCTCCCGCTCTACATCGAGTCCTACGCCACGGTCAAGACGGTCGAGAGCGTGCTTTCGTTCCCGGTCGAGGTCGACAAGCCGCTGTCCAGCTTCAAGGATATCCGGACCATCGGAGACGAACTCCGCGAGGCGGGCGTCTCCAACGTCAAGTTCCGCTTGATGGGTTACTACAACGACGGTTACAAGGGCTATTACCCGAACCGGATCAAGTGGATGAAAGAGGTCGGCGGCAAGAAGGGATTCAAAGCCCTGATGAACTACGTCGCGGAACACGCGGACGAGGGATTCGAGGTATTCACCGACGTCGATCTGCTCTACAACTACCGGCCGGGCAAGATCGGCAGCATCTCGAAGAGAAAGACCTCGGTCCGCAGTATGGACGACCGCTACGTCCGCAAGAGCATGTACAGTACGATCTACCGTACGTCGATGACCTACATCGGATTCGCGATCTCCGCGTCCAAACTGTCGTCGCTCTTTGCGAAGTTCGACAAGAAGTTCTCGAAGTTCAATTCGCTTTCGATCTCGCTTGCGAACCTCGCGGCGGATCTGTCCTCCAACTTCAACGAGGACGACTTCTTCACCCGCGAGCAAGCCAAGGTGATGATCGCGGACGTTATGAAAGAAGCGACCGAGCGGTACAGCGTGATGGCGCAGGGCGGCAACGTCTATACGCTGCCGTACGTCGACTACCTGCTGAACGCGCCGGTCGACGGAAGCCATTACAACTACGTTTCGCGCACGATCCCGTTCTTCGGAATGGTGATGCACGGTTCGCTCCAGTACGCGGGCACGGTGTTCAACGAGGCGGGCAACCCCGACTACGAACTCCTGCGCGACATCGAGAGCGGCGCCGCGATGTACGTCATCCTCGTTTATCGGAACACCGATCTGATGAAAGAGGACTACAACGAACTCTACAAGCACTACTCCGCGAACTATCAGATCTGGCACGACGACCTGATCGACTTCTACGACGTGCTCGACTACGCGATCGGCGATCTCCAGAACTGGCGTCTCTCCGACCATCAGTTCCTCACCGCGGAACGGCTCGCGCAGGAATCCGAGAGGGAAGAGGACGAAAAAACGCTCGAGGAAGAGTACCTCCAGCTGCTGACGAGGCAGTATGAAGACGGTCTGACCGAGCGCAACAGACTGCTCCGTTACCTCTGGTTCATCGACATTGCCGACACCGAGGCGAAGAGAAACACCCGTATCAAGACCCTCGCACAGGGAATGCTCACCGGCAGGACCTACGGCGAGGAGGCAAAGAACAAGATCGTCGAGGTCATCGAGGCGATCCGCGGCGACTACGATCCGGGTACGGAGGATAAGGATATCGCGCCCGACGCTCTGAAGAAACTGATCGATCCCGCCGATCCCTACTACGCTTACTCCACCGCCGGCGGGCAGAAGGTCAAGATCACGGTCGACGTCGACGCGATCCTTGCCGACGCCGAGGCGCAGCTCAACGCCGCTCCGAGCGATTGGCTCCGCGAACAGGTCGAGGCGCTCAAGGCGTCCGTCGAATACGACGGCGCCGACGGCGTGCTGGATCTGACGGTCTCCGGCGTCGACAATTACGCGACCAAGACCAAGAACAGTTTCGTGACCGACTCCGAGGCGGACGATCCCGCGTACAAGAAGACCGCGTACACCATCAGCGACGGCTCGGTCGTTCTGGTCACCTACACTAACGGTACCGATACGGTCCGCTTCCTGCTCAACTTCAGTATCTTCACCGTGAACGTGAGATACAACGGACAGATCTACACCCTCGGCAAATACGACTTTGTCCGGCTCGATCCCCGTGCCGACGGGACGACCGATCCGAGAACACGGTAAAGGAGGACGAAAGGAAAAATGACGACATCACAAAACGTCAAACTCAAACTTCCGAAACTCGGGCGCCCGTCGCTCGCGGAACGGAAAGCCCGCAAGGGATGGCTCTTCGTCCTCCCCTTCGTTCTCGGGTTCATTCTCGTTTATCTTCCCATCATTATCGACTCGATCTGCTTCAGTTTCATGACGGTCGAGATCAAGCTCGATTCGCAGGGCTACTCCTACACCGAGGTCGTTTCGCGGGGCTTCACGTTCTACCGCGAAATGTTCGCGGACAAGGACTTCACGGAGGAACTCGGCAAAGGTATCGGTCAGTTGCTCTGGGAGGTTCCCGCGATCGTTATCTTCGCGCTCTTCGTCGCGGTCATCCTGAATCAGAAGATGATGGGACGCGCCGTGTTCCGCGCCATCTTCTTCGTCCCCGTCATTCTCTCGACCGGTCTGCTTGAATCGCTTACGCAGACCAGCGTCGCGGGCGAGGGCGTCGACGACGGTTCGGGAGAAAGCGCGACCGATGGATTGGTCTCCGCGATGGACCTGCAGGGATTGTTCGGTATGATGGCGATAGGCGGAGATCTGGTGGAAAAGATCGTAGATCTGGTCAACCACGTTTACGACATCATCACCTTCTCCGGCGTCCAGATGCTGATCTTCCTTGCCGGTCTGCAGTCGATCAGCCCCGCCATCTACGAGGCGGCGAGGATCGACGGCGCGTCTTCGTGGGAAACCTTCTGGAAGATCACTTTCCCGATGATCAGCCCGATGATCTTGGTGAACGGTATCTACACCATCATCGACAGCTTCACGCGCAACAACAACGTGGTCATGAAGTTCATAGAAGACGTGTACAACAACGAGAGCCAGAGTTTGGCTACGGCGGAGTATTGGGTCTACTTCATGATCATCTTCGCGATCGTGGGGGCGTTTGCCGGGATCGTGTCGGCATACGTCTTCTATCAGAGACGTGACTGAGGGGGGTGAAAAGAATGGATAATCAGCAAACCAACAGAACCGCCCCCGCCGGCACCGCGATCATCACGAAGCGCGGCGTCAAGATGGACTTTGAGGGGAAGATCCCGTTCAAACAGCGCCTCATTATGCGCCTGACCTCCTCGTCGTTCTGGATCGACCGCGTCTGGTACCTCTTCCGCTTTATCCTCCTGCTCGGTATCAGTTTCGTCATCCTGAACCCGTTCCTTGAAAAGATCCTGACCTCGTTTATGCCTCTCTCCGACTTCAGCAACACGCAGGTCAACATCATCCCGACCCGGATCTCGTTCAATATCTACGTGAAATTGGCGCAGTACTGGCATTATCTCACGATCCTGCGCAACACCCTGATCCTCTCGGGTCTCTCGGCTCTTATGCAGATGTTCGTGACCTGTATGATCGGTTACGGTCTTGCAAAGTTCCGTTTCAAGGGGAGCAAGCTGGTCCTGGTCCTCGTCATCGTCACGATGGCGATCCCGCACCGGACGCTGACCCTGTCGCTCTTCCAGCATTTCGGAGAATTCGACTTCTTCGCGATCCAGGCGACCAACTCCGCGGGACTTCTGGAACGGATGTTCGGACACACGCTCCGTTTGACCAACTCCTATTGGCCGTTCGTGATCCTGTCCGGCACCGGACTTGCCTTTAAGAACGGGCTCTACATCTTTATGATGCGTCAGTTCTTCCACGGCGTTCCGGACGAACTCGAGGAATCGGCGTACGTGGACGGGTCGGGTACCTTCCGCACCTTCTTCACGATCATTCTCCCGCTTTCGATCCCGATGATGATCACCATCTTCCTGTTCGCCTTCTCGTGGCAATGGACGGATAGTTTCTACACCAATCTGTTCTTCTCCTCGAGCGGCAGCATCGGACTGATGCCCGATCTCATCAAATCTCCGCCTCCGGCGCTGCAGATCAACAACGCCGCGGTCGCTGAGCCCTACTATAAGGCGATCAAGAACGCGGGCGGCTTGATGATCATTCTGCCGCTGCTGGGCGTCTTCCTCTTCTGCCAGCGCTACCTCGTGCAAGGTATCGAGCGCTCCGGCATCGTCGGGTAAGACGACGGGCGGATTTCAGCGCAGACCGGAAAACAAAGGATTAGACTCTTGGTCCATTGAAGCTTTCCACTCTGTGCAAAATCCAACACAGCAAAATGCATTTAAGGTTGAAAACCGCCCCACGGGGCGGTTTTCTCCATTTTTTGAAGTTGTTTTCCTATCCCCGTTCTCTTACTCTCGGCGTATGTAGATACGCCTTCGGCGCGAGAACGGGGATTCTGCACTCGCCTCCGCCCGCCTGACAGCATTTGCTGGCGCGGTTAGGTTTGAACGACGGGCGCACTCGGGAACCCCCAACGCTCGCAAGCTCACGCCGGGGAACCCCTATCGGCACAGACCGGAAAACAAAAATGGGACTATCTCAAGTCCGCCTTTGCTTTTCGCTTTGTTCCGTTACCCTCGCAAAGCAAATTGCATTTCATGAAGAAAACCACTCGCACACGGGAACCCCCGACGCTCGCAAGCTCACGCCGGGGAACCCCTTGCCGCGGGTGGTTTTCTTCGATTCTATTTGAATTTCGTAGGGGACGGCGTCCACGACGTCCCGCGTCCCAAGCCTTCCCCTTGAGGGGAAGGTGTCGCTTGCGACGGATGAGGTGGTCCGTCGGTATCCCTCGCGCCGCGTAGGGGGGTCCCGCGGCATATCGCCTTACCGCTCCTCCGTCGCGCATGCATATCGCTCTCTTGGACGCATTGCCGCGAACGCCGTTTTCTTTCGTTTCATAAACTGCTAAAGGGTTGCTTATCCCCGAAAAGAAAGGAAACGGAACCGAATGTACATGTTTGAAAAAAAGAAGAACGAGCAGGCGGTCTCCCCCGAAACGCTCCTCCCCGAAAACGGGGCGGGGGAGAACGCCGGGGCGGGCGCCGGAGCGGGCGAAGGAGACGCGTGCGCTTGCTATGACGGGACGGTGCGCGAGTCGCTCGCGATGGTCTACTCGCCCCGGCAGTATTGGCGGGACGCCTACACGCCGGCGGAGGCGCTCGACCGCGGGACGCTGTTCAAGGAACTCGACAAGCCCCTGACCGGGGTTTGCGGAGGGGGTGACGCGTCGTGAGACGGCATTACGCGAACGGGAACGTCAGTCGGCGGGAGGAGATGATGCTGCGGCTGCAGGAACTTTCCTTCGCCCTGAAAGAGACCGAACTCTTCCTCGACGGGCATCCCGCGAACCGTCGGGCGCTCGCCTACTACGCCGAGCAGAAAGCCGAGTACGACCTGCTGAAAGAGGAGTACGAGACGACCTACGCCCCGATCACCCCGGGGGCGAAAGAGGACGAAACCGAATGGCGGTGGGTGAGATCCCCGTGGCCGTGGGAGTACGGGTTCCCGGACTCCGGGAACGTCGCGCCGGGCGCCCTTGACAGCGGGGAAGAGAGGTGACGAACGATGTGGATCTATGAAAAGAAACTGCAGTACCCGATCAAGATCGAGAATCCGAATCCCCTCTACGCCGGGATCATCGTCAGCCAACTCGGCGGACCCGACGGGGAGCTCGGCGCGGCGACCTGCTACCTCTCCCAGCGGTACTCGATGCCCTATCAGGAGGTCGTCGGCATCCTGACCGACGTCGGCACCGAGGAACTCGCCCACGTCGAAATGATCTCGACCATCCTGCACCAACTCACCCGCAACCTCACGCCCGAACAGATCGTCGAAGCCGGTTTCGACAAGTATTTCGTCGATCACACCGTCGGCGTCTATCCGCAGGCGGCGGCGGGCGTGCCGTTCGACGCCAAGTATATCGGGGTGAAGGGCGACGTTTTTGCCGACCTGACCGAGGATCTCGCCGCCGAGCAGAAGGCGCGGGTCACCTACGACAACCTGCTCCGCCTGATCGACGATCCCGACGTGCGCGAGCCGCTCAAATTCCTGCGCGAGCGCGAGATCGTCCACTTCCAGCGGTTCGGAGACGCGCTCCGGGTCGCACAGGACAAAAACGACTCTAAAAACTACTACGCCTGCAACCCCGCCTTCGATAAACTCGCGCGCGAGCGCCGCTGACCTCTTTCCGCCGCCTCAAAAAACACCCCCCGGCGTTTGCCGGGGGGTGTTGAAAGTTTTTTAGTTCAGATCTGGGTCTGGACCGATTTGTATTCGTTGTAGTAGCGGTAGTAGGGACAGGTCCCGGTCCTTCTGGCGAGGAACTCCGCCATCTCGTCCTCGTCGAGCCGCTGGTCGCAAACGTAGGCGTCCTCCCATTCGTCGTAGCGGTAGAACTCGCAGTCTTCACAGCGGGAATTGACCGGCAAACGTTTTTTCTTTGCTTCTGCCACGGGGTGTCCTCCTTTCCGGTTGCGGGGCGCGCCCATCGCACCCTCTCCGATATCATTATAGCACGTCTCGCATAAAAATACAAGAGTGATAGAGAAATTGACAGAATACGGAAGGGGAAAGGAGCCGATAAAAACTTGACTTTCCGGCTTTTTTATTGTATAATAATTTTGCCGGGATACACACGGTATCCCCCGTATGAACAAAGGAGAATAAGGATGTTAAACAAGGATCATAGACGTATTTTTTCGCTTTTATCCGTCGCTTTTCTGATCGCCGCGCTGATCTTTCTCGCGACGGCGTGCAGTCTCGGCGGATCCGTCGACGGCGGCGGGAGTACCGCGGCGCCTACCGTTGTCGGGATCGAGGCAACGGTGGCGGACGGTTCGACCCTGAAACTTCAGGGTGACCGGATCGTGATGACGCTGGGGCAGATCTCCGTGATCGCAAACGACGATCTTTCGGTCGTCGCGCTCTATTCGGACGGCACCCGACAGCCCCTCTCCGATTTTACGGTCGACGCTTCGTCCCTTCTGTCCGCGGAGACGACGGGACCCTACACGGTCCTTGTCGCGTACGGGCAGTATTCGACCGTGATCACGGTCGACGTCGTCGACGCCCGCGCCTCGCTGCCCGCGATCGAGACCGCAGAGATCTATTCCGTCGAGTACAGCGGGGAAGCGGTCGACGTCGTTGCGAAACTCGACGAAAACCGCGCCGACGAAGACAAGATCGCGACGCTGCTTGACGCGGGCAAGGTGACGGTCGCGGAGGGCGAGAACTTTACGCGCACGGCGACCGACTCGGGCGACTATACGCTCTGCCTGAGGGCGGCGGACGGCTACGTCTGGGGGGACGAGACCACGGGCGTTCTCACCGAGCAGTATATCGGCTGGCGCATCACCAAAAAGGTGATCCCCGTGCCGACGGCGGGTGAAACGACGAGTTTCGTCTATACCGGATCGGAGATCACGCTCCCCGTCGATCTGCACGGCTTCGACGACGTGGTCACCCTTTCGAACGGCGGCGCGCCGACCAACGCGGCGACCGACGCCAATCAGGGCGACGGCGTCAACCTTTGCATTGCGTACGTCAAAACCGAGTGCCGGAACAACTACGTTTTCGAGGGCGATCTCGACTCCGTCGAGGTGGCGCAATGGAAGATCACGCCGCGGCTTTTGCCGTATCCCGTCCTTCTCTCCGGGACCAAGGTAACGGAGGATCAGACCGATTACTATCATTTCGACTACAACGAAGGGGAGCCCGTCGACGTCAGGACCAACGTGGACGACACGGGGCTGTTCCTTATCGAGGGCGTTTCGTACGCGACCTATGTCAGCGGCGGGTACTTCACCGTCAACGTTACGCTTGACGAGACCAAGGCGATCCGGGAGAACTATCGCTGGGAGGACGGCTCGGAGATCACGGGGCCCGTCGGTTTCAACGTCGTGATCGACCCCGTCGATTACGCGCTGCCCGCCGCCGTTTCCGGGACGACGCTCTACGCCGAGACCGATTACAGACCCGGCGGGACCTACGAGTACGACGACGCGTGGATGACGCTGACGACCGCGACCCGTTCCTATCTGATCGAACAGGGGGTCTGGATCGACGGCGGCGTTTCGCAACTGATCTACGACGACGACGCGACCTTCGCCGCCGGGACCCGGACGCTGAAATACCTCTTCCGGCGCAGCCCGAACTACACCCCGACCGAGATCGACCTGACCGTTACGGTCAAGCCGGCGAGCGTGGCTGTATGGGGCTACTCGTGGCGGGGAACGCAGAACGTCAACGCCGGAGGCAGCCTGTTCGACGTCAAGGAAGGGGACTTCGTCTACAACGGACTCCCGCAGAGAAAGGCGCTGGATCTGGCGGCGACGTCGGACTATCTCAACCAAGAGGGACTTTACCCGACGGTCACCTACCGCGTCTATTACGGTACGACAGCGGGCGTCTACGGGCAGGAACCCGTTCAGACCGTCACCGTGACCGCGAACGAACGCGGCGAGGTCGTGTTCGATTATACCGGCGTCGGAAGCGCGAACGCCGGGTTCTATAAGACGGTGGCGACTCTGTCGGTCGAGGGCGGAAACTACGTTTTCGTGATGGGCGATAACGAGGTAACGTCGGTCGAAAACGAGTGGCAGATCGAAAAGGCGGTCCTGACCGTCTATCCCGGTCTGCTCGGTACGTTCGGCACCCGGGCTTGGAACGGCTACTACAGTTACTACACCGGCAGCAACAAGACGGTTTCGCTCGATTCCTGTTCCGCAGTCATCGAGACCTTCTACGACGACAACGGCAATAAGACCGTCTGGGGTTCCTACGGCGGCTCCGAGGACGATTTCGATCTTTCCGACTACGTGGAGATCGGCGCGCTGCATACCTATTTCTTCGACGGCGACTGGAAGATCGCGGAAAACACCTCCGCCGTCGGCAGATACAAGACGACGCTCGACGCGTCTTTGAAGGACGGCGCGGACGCCAACTTCACGCTCCGCGTGTATTCCGTCGGGGAGGACGGAAACGGGATCGAATGGACGATCCTGAACAACGTGATCGACGCGTCCGGTATGGGCTGGATCAACGCCGGCACCTACGTTTACGGCGGCGGCGCGCCTACCCTGACCGGGATCCCCGCCGGACTCAGCGTTCGCTATTACGACGTTTACGAGGACGGCTTCTGCGGCGGCAACGTCGGCGCCAACCGCCGTCGGGCGTTCGTTTGGGCGGAGGATGATCTGGACGGGTACGAGGGCGTGACCGTCACGCTGCCCGACGGGTGGACGTACGACGAGGACAACGATTCGAACCCCATCTATCAGACGGGGACCGGAACGGCGGACTACGCCGTCGAAAAGAAGATCATCACGCTTGACGACTTCTATCTCCTGATCGACGGCGAGAGGGCAACCGCCCCGTACGAGGTCGCGTACGATCCGGACCACTACTATTCCGCTTCGGCATGGACGGACGGAACGGCGGCCTACGGGATCGCGATCGAGCGCGGCGACTGGAACGCCGACGGGCACGGTTGCTTCAACAATCAGAAAGAGGTCGGCGTCTACGAGGTCAGCGGATTCGCGTATCTGGTCAACGACCCGCGGGGCAACTACGGTTTCGACGAGACGGCGCCCTACGTGCGTCCCTTGACCGAGGACTACGTTTACGGAGAGGGCGAAAACGCCTTCGTGATCTCGGTGACGGGCGACGACCACGGCGCGAGCGACGTCGTTTATATCAGTTACGCGTACGTTCTGGATTTCTCGTACGTCTGGAGCATCACGGCGCCCGCGGACTGAAATGTCGTCAAGGTCTGAAAACAGAATGATCCGAGGCGGAGCGGGCGATTTTTCCCACTCCGCCTCCCTCGTTTCGCCGGACGTCGGACCCGCGAAAAAATCTCGTCGTTTTCTTGACATTCCTCTTTAATGATGATATACTTTTCTTATAAAGTACACTACCGGAGTTTGTGCCGGAGAAGGGGGATGCCGTGGCGGCAAAAAAGCAGAACGACGCCAAGTACAACGACCAGAGCATTTCCCAACTGAAGGGCGCCGACCGCGTACGCCGCCGCCCCGCCGTCATCTTCGGCTCCGACGGGCTGGAGGGCTGCGAGCATTCCTTTTTCGAGATACTCGCGAACTCGGTCGACGAGGCGCGGGAGGGATTCGGAGACACCGTGATCGTCACGGTCTACCTCGATCGGTCGATCGAGGTAGAGGATTTCGGGCGGGGCGTTCCGCTCGGCTACAACAAGAAGGAAAAGCGGTACAACTGGGAACTGGTCTTCTGCGAACTCTACGCAGGGGGCAAATACGACAACAACGACGGAACGTCGGCGTACACCTTCTCGCTCGGTCTGAACGGGCTCGGCGCCTGCGCGACGCAGTACAGTTCGGAATATATGAACGTCGCCTCCTATAACGGGACGCAGGTTTCGACCATCGGTTTCAGACGCGGGAATCCCGTGACGGAACTCGAGGTCCGCAACCTGACCCAAAAGGACAAAAAGCGGCAGGGGACCGTCATCCGCTGGCTCCCCGATCTCGAGGTCTTCACCGACGTCGCGATCCCGGAGGAATACTTCCGCACCACGCTGAAGCAGCAGGCGGTGGTCAACGGCGGGCTGACCTTCCGGCTTCGGATGGAGAGGGAAGACGGCTCGTTTGACGAGAGCGAATACCGCTACGAGAACGGCGTCTCAGACTACATCCGCGAACTGGCGGGCGAGAACTCGGTGACGGAGCCGGTCCTCTGGTCGATGGAGACCACGGGGCGCGACCGCGAGGATAAACCCGAGTACCGGATGCGCGCCGAGATCGCGTTCTGTCTGATGAAGACCGGCGGGATCGCGGAATACTATCACAACTCCAGTTTTCTCGAACACGGCGGCTGCCCCGACCGGGCGGTGCGTACCGGTTTCACCTACTCCATCGACAAGTACCTCAAGGCGCAGGGGAAATACAACAAGAACGAGCAGCGGATCACCTATCAGGACGTTGCCGAGAGTCTGACCGTCGTCATCAGTTCGGCGTCGACCCAGACCTCCTACGAGAATCAGACCAAGAAAGCCATCAACAACCCCTTCATCACGAAGGCGCTGACCGAATATATCAAGAACTCGCTCGAGGTCTATTTCGCGGAGAATCCGACCGCCGCGGCGCAGTTCGGGGCGCAGGTACTGCTCAACCGCCGCAGCCGCGAGAGCGCCGAGCGGGCGCGCGTGGACGTGAAGCGGAAACTCGCCGGGTCGATGGACGTGACCAGCCGGGTCGAGAAGTTCGTCGCCTGCCGCTCGAAGGATCCCGCCCTGCGCGAACTCTATATCGTCGAGGGCGATTCGGCGCTGACCTCCTGCAAACTCGGGCGCAACGCGGAATTTCAGGCGATCATCCCGGTCCGCGGCAAGACGCTCAACTGTATGAAAAGCACCTACGCCCGCATTTTCGAGAGCAAGATCATCGTCGATCTGCTCCGCGTGATCGGGTGCGGCGTCGAGATCCCGGCGGGGGTCAAGGGCGACGTCGTTCCGTTTGACCCCGACGCCCTCCGGTGGAGCAAGATCATCATCTGCACCGACGCCGACGAGGACGGGTTCCAGATCCGGACCCTGCTCCTCACCATGTTCTATCGCTTGCTCCCGACCCTGATCGAGATGAAGAAGATCTATATCGCTGAATCGCCCCTGTTCGAGATCACGGCGGGGAACGAAACCTTCTTCGCCTACAACGAGCAGGAAAAGCAGGCGATCGTATCGAAACTCGGTCCCCGTTCCTACACGCTCCAGAGATCGAAGGGGCTTGGCGAGAACGAGCCCGAAATGATGTGGCAGACCACGATGAACCCCGAGACCCGGCGGCTCATTATGATCACCCCGTCCGACGCCCGTGAGACCGTCCGCGTCTTCGAGACGCTGATGGGCGACGCGCTCCAGGATCGGAAAAAGTACATTGAGGAAAACGGTTATAAATATCTCGCCGAGGCAGACGTCTGACCTCGGCACGAAAGGAAATACAATGGTACAGGCACTCAAAAAAGGCAAATTCAAGGGGGTCGAGGGACCGCTCCTCACGATCGTGATGGACGGCGTGGGGCTGGCGCCCGACAACGGCGGCAACGCCGTCGCGGCAGCCCATACCCCGACGCTCGACCGGCTGATGCGGGACTATCCCACCGTCCGTCTCAAAGCCCACGGTACGGCGGTCGGTCTCCCCTCCGACGACGATATGGGCAACTCGGAGGTCGGGCATAACGCCCTCGGCGCGGGGCAGGTCTTCGCGCAGGGCGCGAAACTGGTCTCGAACTCGATCGAGAGCGGCAAGATCTTCGATTCCGATTCGTGGAAGGCGGCTGTCGAACAGGTCGGGTCGATGGGCGGCACGCTCCACTTTCTCGGTCTCTTTTCGGACGGCAACGTCCACTCGCATCTCGACCACCTGAAGGCGATGATCGTCCGGGCGAAAGCCGAGGGGATCGGGCGCGTCCGCGTCCATATCCTGCTCGACGGCCGCGACGTCGGAGAGACGTCGGCGCTCGATTACGTCCGTCCGTTCGAAGCGTTCCTCGACGGGCTCCGTTCCCCCTATTTCGATATCATGATCGCGTCGGGCGGCGGACGGATGCAGATCACGATGGACCGCTACGAGGCGAACTGGGGGATGGTCGAACTCGGCTGGAAGACCCACGTCCTCGGAGAGGGACGGGGCTTTGCTTCGGCGGAGGAGGCAATCACGACCTACCGGAAGGAATACGGCGTGATCGACCAGGATCTGCCCCCCTTCGTGATCGTCCGCGACGGTAAGCCCGTCGGAACGGTCGAGGACGGCGACAGCGTGATCTTCTTTAACTTCCGCGGCGACCGCTCGCTTGAGATCAGCCGGGCGTTCGAGGGCGGGGAGAACTTCAAGGCGTTCGACCGTGTCCGCGTTCCGAAAGTCTACTACGCCGGGATGCTCGAATACGACGGCGACGCGCATATCCCGTCCCACTACCTCGTCAACCCGCCCGAGATCTCGAACACCATGAGCGAGTATCTCGTCGCGACCGGGATCCCCGAACTCGCGATCTCGGAGACCCAGAAATTCGGTCACGTCACCTACTTCTGGAACGGCAACCGCTCGGGCAAATTCTCGGAGGAACTTGAGACTTATATCGAGGTCCCCTCCGACGTCGTTCCGTTTGAGCAGCGTCCGTGGATGAAGTGCGCCGAGATCACCGACCGGCTGATCGAGTGCCTCGAATCCGGCAAGTACAAGTATCTCCGGGTCAACTTCCCGAACGGCGATATGGTCGGTCACACCGGCAATTTCCTTGCGACCGAATGCTCGATGGAGGCGCTCGATCTGCAGCTCGCCCGCATCCTGCCCGTGATCGAACGGCTGCACGGCGCCGCCATCATCACGGCGGACCATGGCAACGCCGACGAGATGTACGAGATCGACAAGAAGACCGGGGCGCCGAAACTCGACGCGAACGGCAACCGTAAGGCGAAGACCAGCCACACGCTGAATCCCGTCCCCTGCGTCCTGTTCGATCCGTTTGCCGACGGACGCTATACCGTCAAGGTAGGGAAGGAGGGCTTCGGGCTCTCCGCGCTCGCCGCAACGACGGTCCGCCTCCTCGGTTACGAGCCGCCCGCCATGTGGGACGAGGCGATCGTCGAATAACGGCTTCTTCGGGTTTTTGACCGGACCGACTGTCGGTTGAATCCTCAGAACTGCGCGGCTATTGCTTTTCGGAGGATGATACGATAGAATAGAATCGTCACTTGAGGTTCGTTCCGCCAACGCGCGGATCCGCCCTTTTCCCCCTATCGGAGGTAAACGACCCGATGAATATGAACTATCAAAGCAACCGTACCTTTTTCAAGCCGAAGAAAGCGCTCCGGTACGTCGGCGGCGCGTTCTGCCTCGTCTCGGTCCCGCTCTTCATCCTCGGTTTTCATCTTGTGCTCGTGCTCCTGCCGCTCATCATCGGCGTTCTCTGCCTGCTCGTCAGCCGCGAGATCAACGTGCGCGGATCGGAGGTCGAGGAGCAGATCAAGGCGGAGACCGACCGTCTGGCGGCGGAACTCGAAGATAAGCATTACGACGTGAAGCACCCCTACCCGAAAATGATGGTCACCGTGGTCGGAGACTATGTGACCGAGGGAGAGGGACTTCTGATCCGGCGCAGCTCGCTCGGCAAGAACATCTCCTCGCGCTACCACGTCGCCGCCATCGGGACCAAGAACGGACGGCTCTACTTTCTCGAGGAGCGCTTCTCGACCGTCGACGACAGCGACTATTCCTCGTCGGAGGGCGAATACGATTTCGGTGAACTCGACCGCGTCGAATACGGACCCGTCGAGGGAGCCGCGATCCCGCATTCCGAGTTTGCCCTCATTACCCGGAGCGGGGAAGAGGTTTTCCGCGTTCCCGCGCCGACCGACTACACAACTGAAAAATACGTCGAAGACCTGAACGTCATTTTCGCCCGCGCACGCAACGAAGCCGGCGGGAAGGAAACGACCGAATAAAGCTCCCGAAAAACCGCTTCACGCCCCCTCGCGTTCGGCACGTCGGACACTTTTCGTTTCGACTCGAAACAACCGTTTTCCCCACAAGGGGAAATAAGCTTGCGACGAATGAAGGAGAGTTTTTCATGGAACTGCGTTACACCGCCAACCGTTACTATTTCGCGTATCAGAAACCGTCGACGTTTCTTCACCGGATCGGTTACACGTTCGCCGCGATCACACTGGTCCTGATGGTCGTGTACGCGGCAGCGGCGATCATTCTCGGGATCCTTTCCGTCTGCTTCCTGCTGGTGAGCGAGGAACTGAACGAATCCGACTCCGACGTTGACGAACAGGTCAGACGAGAGACCAACCGACTCTGCAAAGAGTTCGAGGATAAGCACTGGGACACGCTGAACCCCTATCCCCGTATGATCGTTTCCTCGATCGGCGATTTCGTGACCGAGGGCGAGGGATTGAAGACCCGCCGCGCAAAAGCACACGGAAAGACCTTTACCTCGCGCTATCAGGTCGTCGCGATCGGATTGAAGAACCAACGGCTCTACTATTCCGGGGAGAAGTATTCGCTGATCGACGAGAACGAGTTTTCCGCGACCGAGGGCGAATACGATTTTCTTGAACTCGATCGCGCCGACTACGCCCCCGTCGAGGGAGCGACGATCCCCCATTGTGAGTTTGCGCTCATCAAAAGAGACGGGGAAGAGGCGTTCCGCGTTCCCGCTCCGGATGACGTTACCACGGCGAGATACACCGAGGACCTGAACACCGTCCTCGAACACGCCCGCAACGGGGCGGATGGCGTCCAATAAAACGACTGTAAGAAAAGAGATCAACTATGCCGATCAGGATCCCGGGAGAACTCCCGGCAAAGCAAACGCTGGAAAACGAGTATATCTTCGTGATGGATGAGGAACGCGCTACGACGCAGGACATCCGTCCTCTCCGTATCGCGATCCTGAACCTGATGCCGACCAAGGTTACGACCGAGACCCAACTGATCCGGCTTCTCTCGAACACCCCCCTGCAGATCGACCTGACGCTGCTCAAGACCGCGAGCTACAAATCGACCAACACCTCCGCCGCGCACATGGAGACCTTCTATAAGGACTTCGACGACGTGAAGGACCGGCGTTTCGACGGTCTCATCATCACCGGCGCGCCGGTCGAGGGGATGGAGTACGAGGAGGTCGACTACTGGCAGGAACTCTGCAAGATCATGGAATGGTCGAAAACCAACGTCTACTCGGTCTTCCACATCTGCTGGGCGGCGCAGGCGGGGCTCTACTACCACTACGGCATCCCGAAATATCCCACGGGGCATAAGGTGTTCGGCATCTTCCGTCACCGCGCCTGCGACCTGCGCCATCCGCTTCTCCGCGGGTTCGACGAGGAGTTCCTCGCCCCCCCACTCGCGCCACAGCGAGGTGCGGCTGCAGGACGTAGCCGCCGTTCCCGACCTCGACGTGCTCGCCGTTTCGGAGGACGCGGGGCTCTATATCGCCGCCAGCCGCGACCTGCGCCGGATCTTCGTCACGGGTCACGCCGAATACGACAGCGACACGCTGGCGAAGGAGTATTTCCGCGACGTCGCGCGCGGACTTCCCATCGAGGTCCCGGTCAACTATTTCCCCTACGACAACCCGCGCCACGCGCCGAAGAATCTCTGGAGAGGGCACGCGAATCTGCTGTTCTCCAACTGGCTGAACTATT
>CACZAZ010000044.1:6726-18404 GCA_902779285.1 uncultured Ruminococcus sp. | reverse complement strand
GTCTTTTCTTATCTTAGTTTCGGGGTCCTCGCGTCGGAGGACGAGGGGGAAGTTTCGGCGTCCCCGACGGCGGGGACCATGGAGCTCGACGCCCGCGGCGCTATCCTGATCGAGGCGTCGACCGGAACGGTCCTCTACGAACAAAATCCCGACGAGGCGTTTCCACCCGCGTCGGTCACGAAGGTCATGACTCTGCTGCTCGTGATGGAGGCGGTAGACGCGGGAAAGATCAAAATGACCGATCCCGTGACGGTAAGCGAATACGCCGCGTCGATGGGCGGGTCGCAGGTCTTTCTTTCGCCCGGGGAGACCCTCTCGGTCGAGGATATGATCAAATGCGCCGTCATCAGTTCGGCAAACGACGCGGCGGTCGCGCTCGCGGAGTTGGTTTCGGGGAGCGAGGAGGCGTTCGTTTCGGAGATGAACCGGCGTGCTGACGAACTCGGGATGAAGAACGCGCGTTTTGAAAACGTGACGGGACTTGACGACACGACGACCGACCACCGCTGCAGCGCGCGGGATATCGCTCTGATGTCGCGGGCGCTGATCTCCCATAAAGAGATCTTGAAATACAGTTCGACCTGGATGGACAGCATCCGGGGCGGGGAGTTCACCCTGACCAACACCAACCGGCTCGTCCGTTTCTATCGCGGGGCTCTCGGACTGAAGACAGGGTCGACGGCAAAGGCGAAGTTCTGTCTCTCCGCTGTAGCGGAAAGAAACGGGATGACCCTGATCGCCGTCGTGATGGGATCCCCGAGCCGCGACGTGCGGAACGAGGAGACCAAACGGCTGCTCGACTACGGGTTTGCGAACTACGCCGTGTTTTCCCGCGCGGCGACCGAACTTGACCCCGTGAGAACGCCGGGAGGTACCGCCGACCGCTGCCGCGTCGGGTACGACGGTTTTTCCTGCGTGACGTCGCGCGGGGAGGCAAGCGGGATCGAATGCGAGATAGACCTGCCCGATACGATCACAGCGCCGATCGACGCGGGAGAGGTCGTCGGCCGCGCCGTTTTCCGCTCCGGGGAAAGGATCGTCGGGGAGGTCCCGATCAAGGCGCTCGAGTCGGTCGGGAAGATCACGTTTCCCGCGCTTCTCGTAAAACTCTTCCGCGCGCTCGTGCTCGGATAAAAAACGAAAAAAAGCAGGGAAAACGCTCCGAATCGGTCCTGCATCTATTGCATTTTGCCGAGCGGTGTTGTATAATGAGAACGATATAAACGTTTGGGAGGAAAAAATGTCTGTCAGAGTCAATACGGAGTATCTCGACGGGTTCATCCGCGACGACGAGATCACCGATCTGCGCCCCTATCTCCGCACGGCGCAAAAGATGCTTTTGGAGGGAAAAGGAGCCGGGAACGATTATCTCGGCTGGGTGACCTTGCCCGAAGATTACGACCGCGAGGAGTTCGCCCGCATCAAGGCGGCGGCGGAACGGATCAAAAAGAGCTGCGATATCTTCCTGGTCCTCGGGATCGGCGGATCGTATCTCGGCGCCCGCGCCGCGATCGAGTTCGTCAAATCCCCGCTTTACAACGCCTTGGATAAGGACACCCCGGATATCTATTTCGCGGGGAACAACCTGAGCCCGACGGCACTCTCCGAACTGCTTTCGATCTGCCGAGGCAAGGATCTTTGCGTCAACGTCATCAGCAAATCCGGGACCACGACCGAGACCGCGGTCGCGTTCCGTATCTTCAAGGACCTGCTCGTTGAGAAATACGGCGTTGACGGCGCACGTACCCGCATCTTCGCGACCACCGATAAGAAACGGGGGACTTTGAAGGCGTTTTCCGACCGATCGGGCTTCGAGACCTTCGTTGTCCCCGATAACGTCGGCGGGCGTTTCTCGGTCCTTACCGCAGTCGGCCTGCTTCCGATCGCGGTCGCGGGGATCGATATCGACGAACTGATGCAGGGGGCGGCAGACGCGAAAAAGGCGCTTTCGTCCACCTCGCTTCGGAATAACGACGCTCTGAAATACGCCGCGATCCGCAACATCCTCTACCGCCGCGGAAAGAACGTCGAGGTCCTCGTCGGCTACGAGCCCTATATGCTGATGCTGAACGAGTGGTGGAAACAGCTCTTCGGAGAGAGCGAGGGAAAGGACGGGAAGGGCATCCTCCCGGATTCCGTCATCTTTTCGACCGATCTGCATTCGCTCGGTCAGTATATCCAGGACGGACAACGGATGCTCTTTGAGACGGTCGTTTCGGTCAAGGACCCCGGCGCCGCCTACGAGATCCCGTTCGACCCCGATAATATCGACGGTCTGAACTTCCTTGCCGGCAAGCAGCTCGACGAGGTGAACAAGACCGCGATGGTCGCGACTCTGCTCGCCCATACCGACGGGGGAGTGCCGAATACCGTCATTGAGGTAAAGGACAGATCCCCGCGTTCGCTCGGCTACCTGTTCTACTTCTTCGAGTTTTCCTGCGCGATCTCGGGTTATCTGCTCGGGGTCAATCCATTCAATCAGCCGGGCGTCGAGTCCTACAAAAAGAATATGTTCCGCCTGCTCGGAAAGCCCGGATACGATAAACTCGTGATCAAAACGAAAAAGAGATCGTGAAGGAACTGTGAATAATTCGTTTTGCCCTTGTTTTTTTCTCCGGGATCGTGTATAATGGAATCGGAGAACAAAACTACATTCAGGAGGTAACACAAAATGGTTCAGTTGATCATCGGCGCCAGAGGATCGGGAAAGACCAAACGTTTGATCGAGCTTGTCAACGACGCGGCGTCTGTCTCGAAGGGCTCCGTTGTCTGTGTCGAATACGGAAACACGCTGAATTTTGACGTGACTCACAAGGCGCGGCTGGTCGATACGACCGCCTTCGCCATCTCGAACGCCGACGCGCTTTACGGCTTTATCGCCGGTCTTGCCGCGAGCGATCACGACATCACCGATATTTTCGTCGACGCCGCGATGAAGATCTGCAACTACGATCTCGCCGCCGTCGAGTATCTGGTCGGGAAGGTCGCCAAACTTGCCGAGAACTACGAGTTCAATCTCATCATGACGCTCTCGGCAAACCCGGACGATTGCTCCGAGGCGCTCCGCAAGTACATGTGATCTTCACAAACAACGCATTCCGTTCATATCTTGATATCGGAGTCCGCTCGGGCTCCGATATCATATTTTCAGGAGTGCGATATGGCTGAAAACAGAGGTATTAGCGGGCAGGCAGGCGGGCAGGTCAGGGAGACGGTGTGTATCGATACCTACCGGGTCCTCGATTCTTCACGCGACCGGGATTGCTACGAGGACGTGCGCGTCTATCTGACGCCGTTCGGACAGGAGATCATCAACGGTACCTGCAACGTGCGGGTGCGCGGGTGCGAGGTCGCGTGGTGCAACGTCACGGTAGATCCTGTCCAGTTCAACTGCGGATTCTACCAGTTGACGGTCCGTTACTACGTTATTCTGACGCTGGAGAGCTGCATGGGACAGGGCAGGGCGCAGGAGTTCAACGGGATCGCCGTCCTCGAAAAGAGGTCGGTCCTCTACGGCGGCGAGGGGGACGTGAAGGTCTACTCCTCCTCCGACGGATCTTCCGCGTGCAACTTCAATCCGCGCGACGAGGGGAACACTTCGCCCGTCGGGGTCGTGGAGACGGTCGATCCCATCGCCCTCTCGGTCAAGGTTTGCGACAGAAACGCGATGTCGGGCTGCTGCTTCTGCACCTGCGAGCAGATCCCGCGGGAGCTGGCGGCGAACTCGATCGGGGAGATCGTCGATCCCGACTGCGGCAACCGGCTGTTCGTCTCGCTCGGTATCTTCTCGGTCCTGCGGCTGCAGAGACCGGCGCAGCTTCTCGTCAACGCGTCGGACTACAGCGTGCCGGATAAGGAGTCGGTCCCGGTCGAGGAGAGCGATCCCTGCAAACTTTTCCGGTCGATGGCGTTCCCGTCCGGCGAGTTCTCGGGGACCAACTGCGCGGGACAGAATCAGGGGAACGATCGGCGCCCCGGATCTCTTGACCGCGGGTGCGGTTGCCGGGGATAAAAAATGAAAGAAAGAAGAGCGGAGAGATCCGCCCTTCTTTGTTTTCTCTTGACTTTTTTGTTCGGATGGGCTACAATGAATTCAAAGCGGGAAAGGGGAAAACGGGATGAAAAAGATCGTGTCTCTTGCGCTCTCTTTCGTTATCGTTTCATCTGCTTTCGTCGGGCTGCTCTCCTGCGGCAAGGGGGATCCGTCCGACGCGGCGACCTATGCCGCGACGAGCCCCGAAACCTCAGCGACGACCGAAGAGGTCCTGTACGAGATCCCCGTCGTTTACAAGGGGCACGAGATCCTTTCGGGGACCTACGAGGTCGACGGGACGGTCTTTCCCTTCAAGTATTCGGACGGATTCTTCGAGGTCGATCCGAGGGAGTATCAGACCCACATGGCGACTACGTCGACGTCGCTCTCTCACTCTGCGACCAAGGAGCCGCGGCGGGGCGATTACTCGGTTTGCTACGCCGAGACCGTATCTGTACTGGAACAGATCGGGTTCGGGAATATTTACGTCAGCGATTCCTACAAGGTCGAGCCGACGGTCGATTCGGTCGCCTGCGTCATCGCGGAGAAAACCGTCGAGTGTGGACGCGGAACGGCGAAGGTGATCGCGATCGTGCTTCGCAGCGGGAGTTATTATGCCGAGTGGGCGTCCAACTTCCTGCTCGGAACGGAGGGAGAGTCGGCGGGGATCGCGGCGGCGGCGGACAAGGTCGTTGAAAACTATCTGCAGGATTTTCTGAATGATAAAGACGAACTTCGCGCAGCGATCGAACAGGGGAACGCCGCGTTCTGGGTGCAGGGATATTCGCGCGGCGGAGGGATCGCCAACCTGGCGGCGAAGCGGCTGGTAGACCTGTATCAGAGGGGCGGCAACGACGTCTACGCCTACACGGTCGAAGGACAGATGGGCGGCGTTAGGGAGGCGCAGATACCGGGGAACGATTATACAGTCATTCACAACGTCGTGAACCCCGCCGATATCGTTCCGTATCTTGCGCCCGCAAGTTTGGGCTTCAAACGCTACGGGCTGGATCACTATCTGTTCAGCGGGAACGCGGATACCGAAAATCCCGTAAGAGACGAGACGGGAGAGCCCGTCAGCGACAACAAGCGGCTCTTGACTATGAGCGAAAAGCGGATCGCTCTCGTCAGAAAGCATTTGGTTTGGATGCTCGGGGACGTTCCTGCGGTCGAACGGTATACGCCGCACGCGATCGCCTTTCGGGGGATCAATCTGTTCACGAAGGAATTGACCGATCTGAAGACGAAAAACAAGACGGCGACCTTTCTCGAGCGATTTGTCAACGCGTTTGCGCAAACGGCGGAGGGCGAAGTCGTCACCGATCGGGAGGCGTTCGTCCGGAGCGGGCTGGAGGCTGCGCTCGGTCGGATGATCCTTTTCGTATGTTCGGGATCTGACGTTTCGGGAGCTCTTGACGTCGAACTGTTCGGCGCGATCGGATCCGACGTGCTGGAAGAGTGCAAGGACGCTCTTTCGCAATGCGCCGTTTGGGGCGGAAACGGCAAAATGACGGTCGATCTGCACGGGGAGATCGCACGAACGCTGACCGACGCGCTGATCCGGCGGCTGCTTGCCGCAGAGCGTTTGCGGACGGTCCTCTCCGATTATCCGGAGGGCGGCGCGGACAGGGCGTTCGACGATCTTTCGATCCTTGTGTACCGAACGCTGTACGCGATCTCGGACGCGGACGATCTCGTGACCTTTGCCCTGAACGTCGTTTCTTTTGCAAGCAATCACGAATACGTATCGAATCTCGCGATCCTGCAGAGTTACGATTCGTGGTTCGAACCGACGATCACCGATTAAAAAAAGAGCGGACGCGTCCGCTCTTTTTTATCGGTATACGATCTTGAGGATCATACCGTTCAGGTCGTTTTCGTTTGCCGTGTCGGACATCCCGATATAAAAGACGCCGTCGCGGACCGCGAAACTGATGGGTGCGACGGGGTACTCGAAGTTGAAGAGTTGAACGAAGTTCGCGACCCCCGTCCCGCTCTTTCGCCAGACCGAGACCCGCACGAGCCCGTCGTCCTGTCTTCTCCCGCAGAGTGCGTAGAGCCGACCCCCTTCGACCGCAAGATCGAAGACCGACGCCGAATAGGGGAACGTGACGACGCTCATCTCGTCAAGGTCGGTCGTCGTGTAGAGGTTTCCCGTCGCGATATAGAGCCGGTCGTTATACTCGACTTTTTCGCAGATCATCCGGTAGGAGATCGCCCGCCGCTTGACTTTGCCGTTCCAATCGTTATCGAAGACGAACACGCCGTCCTCGAAGCGGTAGAGTTCATAGGAATAGGGAGCTTCGTTCCCGTAGAGGAAAGAGGCGTAGAGACGGCCGCCGAGAACGAACAGATCGTAGACGCGGACGGTGTCCAGTCCCGTCGTGTCGACCTTTTCGCCGTCCTTCTGCATCCCGACGGGGGAGAAGGTCTCGCCGCCGTCGTCGGACGATACGATCGGGGATTCGGTATCGGGTACGCCGAGCCCCGCGTAGATACGTCCGTCGAATTCGACTATATCGAAACAATGCACCCCGTTCGGAAGAACGCGCTTTTGCTCCCACACGCCGTCGGTCAGTACGTAGTAGTTCCCGAGTTCCCACCCCTCTTTCGGGTCGATCCCCGGAACGGCCAGCCGATCTCCGATTACAGAGAAGCGGTTGAATTCTTCCTCCGGGAGGAGTTCGCTTGCGCTCCACTCGTTCGTTTCAAGGTCCAGACGGTAGATCGGGAGAGGTCCCGTATTGGCGTCAAAATCGCCTCCGCCGACGTAGAGAGCCCCGTCCCACACACACATATCCCACGGCGAACGGGCGCGGATACCCTTCGGGTAGGTCACATCCGACGGGATCCCGAGTTCGGTAAAGGGAATGTCGCTGATGACCGTATGGAACGAGCAGGACGAGAACAGGAGGCAGAAGAAAAGAAAAAGCAAAAGACAGACAGCAATACGCCGATCCATTTCTTCACCTCCGGTTTTTTGTTATCGAATATATTGTATCATAGTGTCGATCAATAGTCAATAAAAACAAATACGGCGCCCTCCCGAGGGAGAGCGCCTCTGCGGTTATTCTTCGGGGGCGAGGACGTTCAGCTTCTCTTTCTTCAGGAGGAAGATGTACGCCCCGAGTGAAACGATACTGTCGAAAGCGTTGCCGATACCGAAAAGAAGCGCGATCCCGATCAGCGTCGGCGTCCATACGCCCGTAATATAGAGGATGAACGCGCCGCCGTAAAACAGGGAATTGGTGACGATCGACTCAAACAGCATATAGTTTGTTTTTCCGAGTCCGTAAAAGGTCGCGTCAAACACGTTCTGGATCGCAAAGAGAACGTAGAAACCGAGCAGGACCATCACGAGCGTAAAAAGTTTATCAACGTCGGAATAACCGAGGACGTGCGCCATAAAGGGTTTCCAGACAGGGATGGTCGCGCACCAGAGAAGACAGGTCGCAAAGGTGATGAAGAAGTAGCCGAGCGTGTTCTTTTTTACCGCTTCGCGGTCGGTCCCGACTTCGCGTTTGATCAGTTCCGCGAGCTGCAGGATCGGCAGAAGCAGCCAGCCCCATATAAAGTTGTTCGCTACCCAGTAGGTCCCCTGTTCACCGACTATGTTGACCATGCGGGAAACCATCAGCATATACGCGACGTTTCGGACGAGAGATTCCGCGCCCGAGATACCTCCGATCTTCATAAAATCCTTCATCCAAGCAAATGAGATCGGATCTTTGGAAAAGACCTTGACCCCTTCTTTGGCAAGCAAAGCGACGGTCACGGCGAACAGAAGCAGATTGACGATGACGTTCGTGTATGCGATGCCGTTGACTCCGAGATTCAGGGAGAACGGGAGGGTCGACGTCAGAAACGTATCCAGCAGAACGCAAAGAACGAGTTTGGCGCCGGTCAGGATATAAACGTACTTGTCCTTGCCGAGCGTGATCAGAGCTACCAGCATGAAACTGAACAGAAGGCCGCACACGTTGGCGATACTCTCGATGCGGACGTACTGCGCGGACGCCTCAATGATGCTCGGATCAGCCGCCATAAAACGAAGTAATCCTTTGGCGAAGATCATGATCAAGACCGAGAGGACGGCGTAGAGACTAAACGAGACGAGAAGCCCGGACTTGACGCGGTTCGTAAATTCCTTTTTGTCGGTCAGTACCTGTCCGATAAAGAAGTAGAGGGGAAGTATGATCGCTTCGCTCAACACTTCGTAAAGCAGATTCACCCACGAAAGTTGACCTGCGATCGAATACGACCACTCGCCGGGGAGCTGTCCGATAAAGAACACGCGCAGCGTCGTGTAGATCGTCGGGCATAATCCGAGTACAAGAAGCGAGGCGAACAGACGCAGATTGACGTTTTTTAACGATTTCAGAATACGCTGCATAAATCACCTTTTATTTTGCGATATTATTTATCAAACAATATTGACAAAAGCGGAGGGATATGTTATAATTTCAAAGCAAACGGAGAGATGGCTGAGCTGGTCTAAGGCGCACGACTGGAAATCGTGTGAACGCTAATACCGTTCCGTGAGTTCGAATCTCACTCTCTCCGCCACAGAACCCCGCCCGCGCCTCGTGCGTGGGCGGGGTTCTGTGTCAGATCGAGTATCGATTCGAACTCACCGAGTTTTCCTCGCGGAGCAGGGAAAACTCTAAGGCGCTCGCCATCCGATAAAGTTGCCCTTGTGCTATTTCTGGCGAGAGCCGGTGAGTAGCCGCGAACCGCTTGCGGGTCGAGGCGTCGAATCTCACTCTTTGTCTTGCGTCTTTTTACTCTCCCAAACGCAAAACGCGTCCGAGAGAAGACAGCAGTTGGGTTGGAGCTTTGAGATGGTCAAAACCTTTTTCTTTCCCTTGAAATAGCGGAACGTTGCTCCGAAGTCTCTTTCCGTGATCTCATCAAACGAATAGCGCTTCGTGACGCGGAACAGATTGCGGTAAGTAAAGCCGTCCTCTTGTATTTCCACGCGCCAGTTGACCCGAAGAAGGATGATGAATACGCCGACGAAAAAAACCAATCCGAACGTGAACGCCATAAGCAGGATCCACGGAAGCTCGCGATTCTCGTTATCGACCGTCGGAACGATCATAAAAACGGCGAAGAAGGCAACCTGACTGATCGACACAAATACTCCGGCGAGCAGATAAAAGAACGGTTGGGTGATCCTTTTCGCTTCGGTCAAGTCTTCCAGTTCTTTATTGTTAAAATACCTCATCAGCTTCATGCCGAACACACGCACCAATACAAGAACGGCGGGCATAAAGACGAGAAGAATGATACCGTGTACGTTCTCCATTTTTTCTCCTCTTTGACGGTTATCTGCCGTCGTCGTTCAAATCAAATCCTAAATAGAGTTTTATTCCGAGCAGTAATTCTCTTGCCGGCTCTTGAGAACCGTGAACGATCATAAGCGTAATAATCAATGCGATCAACCCTGCGATCACCAAAGAGCCGGAGCCGTAATAGAAGCAGAAGAAGAACCACGGAGGAAAGATCAAATAGTTTACGTAATTGTATAAATACAGACCGAGGTATTTTGTTTTACCGGCTTGTGAAAACAAGAAGCCGAGCACCAGCATATGAGGCATTTCGGGAACCTCTCTGCCGTGATGATCTGCCAAGTAGGAAGGACCGACGTAGTGGATCAGCAAAAAACGCCACAGGCGCAGAAAGCTCCACTTGTGCGCGGGCTTTTCGGGCGCGGCTTTTTTTATTTCTTTGATTCCGGCTTTGACATCCCGGAAAGGGAGTTCGCTGTTCCACTTGAAAAGTATCATTGAGAGATCCCCGCATAGAATGAGTCTTTCGGAGCGGTCCGGCTTGTAAAGATATCAAATCTACACAGCGTCATTATATCACAATTTGTCCGATTTGTCCATATTCTTTCAATATTATTAAAAAGAGTTGACACGCGCGGGATCGGATGGTATAATAATTCACGTTATTGAATCAGTTATAAAAGACCGCAGAAAAAGAGGGAATACGTTGGATCTCAAAGTTCTGAAGTTCGGGGGCAGTTCGCTCGCCGACGCCAATCAATTCAAGAAAGTGGCGGAGATCGTCAAAGCCGATCCTTCGCGGCGCTACGTCGTGCCGTCGGCGCCGGGGAAGCGCTTTAAGGACGACGAGAAGGTCACCGATCTTCTCTACGCCTGTTTCGACCTTGCGCTCGCCGAGCAGGATATCTCCGAGACCTTCGGCAAGATTGAGGAACGCTACCGTTCGATCATCCGCGATCTCGGGCTTGACTATTCGCTCGACCGTGAGTTCGATACCATCCGCACCGCGATCCTGCATTGCGCCGGGCGCGACTACGTGGCGAGCCGCGGGGAATACCTGAACGGTCTGATCCTCGCGAACTATCTCGGCTACGACTTTATCGACCCGCAGCGCTACATTTTCTTCCGCGACAACGGCGCGTTCGATTCCGAGAAGACCAATATCATCCTCTCCGCGATCTTAAAGCAACACGAAAGAGCGGTCATCCCCGGCTTCTACGGCTCGATGCCGAACGGGACCATCAAGACCTTCTCCCGCGGCGGGTCGGACATCACCGGCTCGATCGTCGCCCGCGCCGCGAACGCGGACGTGTACGAGAACTGGACCGACGTTTCCGGCTTTCTGATGGCGGATCCGCGGCTGGTCGAGAATCCGAAGATTATCGAGACCATCACTTATAAGGAACTGCGCGAACTTTCCTATATGGGCGCGACGGTCTTGCACGAAGAATCGATCTTCCCGGTCCGTTACGCGGGCATCCCGATCAACATCCGCAACACCAACAAGCCCGAGGAAAAGGGAACGATGATCGTCAGTTCCGCCTCCGACGTGGTTTCGGATTACGTCATCACGGGCATCGCCGGGAAATGCGGTTTTTCGGTCGTCTCGATCGAAAAGGATATGATGAACTCCGAGATCGGCTTCGGACGGCGTGTTCTGGAAGCCATCGAGAAGTGCGATATTTGCTTCGAGCATCTTCCTTCCGGGATCGACACGATGTCGGTCGTCGTCAATTCGAACGATATCGTAGGGAAGCGCGACTTCCTCTTGACCGAGATCTGCCGCCTGACCGAGCCCGATATGATCGAGATCGAGGATCACCTCGCGCTGATCGCCGTCGTCGGACGGTCGATGGTCAAGGCGAAAGGTACCGCGGCGCGGATCTTTTCGGCTTTGTCGGCTGCCGGCGTCAATATCAAGATGATCGACCAGGGATCGAGCGAACTTAACATCATCATCGGCGTCGACGAAAACGACTACGTCACCGCGCTCAAAGCGATCTATAACGAATTCGTCAAATAATTTTCCAATAAAAAATCCCCGGAACGATCGTTCCGGGGATTTTTGTTTTGGTCAGAACTTGAGGTAGTTGACCTTCACGCCGGGGCCCATCGTCGAAGCGACGACGCAGCTCTTGACGTACTGTCCCTTCGCGGACGCGGGTTTCGCACGCATAACGGCGCCGACCAGCGCGTTGAAGTTCTCGAGCAGCTTCTCGGTGCCGAAGGAAGCTTTCCCGATGGGGCAGTGGATGATGTTGGTCTTGTCGAGACGGTACTCGATCTTACCGGCTTTGGACTCCTTGACGGCGCGAGCGACGTCGGGAGTGACGGTGCCCGCCTTCGGGTTCGGC
>CACZAZ010000044.1:0-6692 GCA_902779285.1 uncultured Ruminococcus sp. | reverse complement strand
CCGAGGACCTTACCGAGACGGCCGATGACGCCCATCATATCGGGGGAGGCGATCACGACGTCGAAGTCGAACCAGCCGCCCTGGATCTTGGTGACGTACTCTTCCGCTCCGACGTAGTCGGCTCCGGCTTCCGCGGCGGCGGTCGCCTTGTCGCCCTTCGCAAAGACGAGGGTGCGGACGGTCTTACCGGTCCCGTTCGGAAGAACGATCGCGCCTCTGACCTGCTGGTCCGCGTGACGCGAGTCGACGCCCAGACGAATGTGGATCTCAACCGTCTCGTCGAACTTCGCTTTCGCGGTCTGGCAGACGATGTCGAGCGCCTCGTTTGCGTCGTACAGTTTGGTTTTGTCGATCAGCTTCGCGCTCTCGACGTATTTCTTTCCATTCTTCATTTCATCAATCCTCCTCGGTTAGTCGTCCGACACGGTGATGCCCATGCTGCGGGCGGTACCGGCGATCATGCTCATGGCTGCCTCGAGAGACGCGGCGTTCAGATCGGGCATCTTCTGCTCGGCGATCTTCTTGACCTGCTCTTTGGTGATGGAGGCGACCTTGACCTTGTTCGGGGTGGCGGACGCGGTCTCGATCCCGCACGCCTTCTTGATGAGGACGGGAGCGGGAGGAGTCTTGGTGATGAAGCTGAAGGTACGGTCGGCGTAGACGGTGATGACGACGGGGATGATCAGCCCCATATCGTTCTTGGTCCGCTCGTTGAACTCCTTGGTGAAGTTCGGGATCGAGACGCCGTACTGACCGAGCGCGGGACCTACCGGGGGAGCGGGAGTCGCTTTGCCGGCAGGAAGCTGCAGTTTGATATAACCGGAGATCTTTTTGGTTGCCATAATGCGTTATCCTCCAAACGTGGTTTACGCGGGAAACATAGAAAGATTTGTTTCCCTCCCACGAGCTTGCGACGGAGTCAGTCCTCCTTGTCGCGTACGATATCCTTCAGATCGACGATGATCTGCATATCGCGGGTTTCGGTAGAAACGAGAATGGTCGCGGAGTCGTCCTCCGTGTTGATTTCCTGAAGCGTTCCGTTGTAGCCCTCGAAGATACCCGAAACGACGGATACCTTGTCCCCGGGAGCAAAGGCGGGTTTCTCGGTCTTGGTCTCGACCTTGAAACTCCTGACCTCCGCGTCGGTCAGGGGAGTGGGCTTGGATCCGGGTCCGACGAATCCGGTGACGCCCGTGATGTTGCGGACGACGTGCCAGGTCTCGTCGGTCATGATCATTTTGACGAACACGTAGCAGGGAAATACCTTGGACTCGACTTCCTTCTGTTCACCCTTTTCGTTGGTGGTGACGGTGATCTCGATGGGGAGAACCACCTCGAAGATCTTGTCGCCGAGACCGCGGTTCTCAACGATTTTTTCGATGTTGGCTTTGACCTTGTTCTCGTAGCCGGAGTACGTATGGACTACGTACCATCTGGGACCTTGGTTCATTTCATTGATATCGCTCATTTTTCAAAAAAGCGGATCAGCCGACGAGGCCGGCGATCCCTCCGAGGATCTCGGAGAAGACGAAGTCGACGAGACCGATCACAAGACCGAGCGAAACGGTCGCGGCGAGAACGAGCACGGTGTTCTTCTTGACGTCCTTCCAGGGCATCCAGACGACCTTCTTCATCTCGCTCTTGTAGTCGCCCCACATTTTCTTGAGACGGCGTCCGATACGAACGAAGAAATTCGGCTTTTTCTCGGCTTCCTTCTTCTTGGGAGCGGGATTCTTGCCCTGCTCGGGTTCGAGTTCGGCGTTCTTTTCTTCAAATTCAGCCATCACGCGCTCTCCTTACTTGGTTTCCTTGTGCAAAGTATGCTTGCGGCAGAACCGGCAGTACTTCTTTGTCTCAAGGCGATCGGGATCGTTCTTCTTGTTCTTTTTCGTGTCATAATTGCGTTGCTTGCATTCGGAGCAGGCAAGGGTAATTTTGACTCTCATAACGGCACCTCCTGTCAGATTTGGGTTTCCCCTGAATACCTCCCTCGATGGATGAGGCGGCGCGTCCCGGTCCCAGTCGGGGCGCACAAAAAAAGCACCTCAGCAAAGAGGTACGACCATTTTAACATCAAACTTCGATTCTGTCAAGAGTTTTTTCAAAAATAATTATATATATAAAGATTTTAACGCGGACCGCCGTAAAAAATCCGGCGGTCCGGTATTTGATAAGGGGATTTGATCGCAAATCGTGTCAGCGGATCACCTTGACGGCGTTCGGGTCGGAGACGCGGACGAAACCGATATAGGTCGTTCCGCGGTTGACGGTCAGGCGGTTGCCGTCGGCGTCGAGCAGGGTAAAGACGCCGTTCTCCATCGTCCAGGTCACGTCGCGCGCCGTCCCGTCGGTGCAGCAGATCCCGTTCCCGCCGTTGAGCGTGAGGGAGAACTCGCTGCCGTTTGCCGATTCGTAAGTAGCGCAGTCGCAGGAAAGAACGATCACGTTGGTAAACGAGAGTTGTTCCCGGTCAACGCCGTCGATCTGCTTCTCACCGAGCTGGGAGCGGAGATATACGCCCGCGCCGCTCTGATAGGAAAAGCCGGCGTTCTGGGTCGACGAGAAGGTGATCAGGATCTCAGACGCGGCTTTGTCGCCCGCGGGAACGCCCGCCGATCCCTCCGGGAAACGGTAAGGCGCGACGAAACTATCCGAGATCGTCGTTCTGTAGCCGAGTTTTCCGATCTCGGAGAGGATCAGAGAGCCGGTCGTCATCAGGTTGTGGGGCATAATGCGCGAGGTGTCGCGGTAGCAGAGCGACTGCAGATTCTGGGTCAGGTAGTCGAGCGTATCGCGCCCCTCGAAGAGGACCGACGCGGAAACGTCGCTTGTCCCGGCGTAGACCTCTATCGCGTCGAACGACGCGACGACGTCGGATATGTAGTCTCTTGTCGAACGGATGCCGCCGATTTTTTCAAGATCTTCGTATTCGGTCGTCACCATCACGAGTCGGGTCGCCCCGTTTTCGATCGGAAACTCGAACAAAACGTCGGAACGACCGATCCCGAACTGGGGAAGAGCGTAGGAAGTATTGCCGAAAGAGACGGCGACAGGTCTTGAAACCGACGCGTTCTCCGTCGTCTCAAGACCTGTCAGAGGATGGTGGAAAAGGGGAAGTTCCGGTTGTGGCTCGACCGTCGTTTCTATCTGCGGTTCGGTCGCGGGCGCCGCGGTCGCATCACCCGCGATCACGTTATCGGGGGATGGCGTCGCCTGTTTGTTGCGGACCGGGATCAGGGACGCCGCCTCGCATCCGGCAAACGATCCGACGATCAGGACGGCGAGGATGATGGCGAAGATCGAGAGTCCGGCAAGGGAATTGCGCTTTTTGAACACGTGCATTTTTACCTCCTTGTGTTCGGGAAAATCAGGATACGAGCATCTTTTCGAGCCAGACGCACCCGAGATCGAACGCCTCGTAGAGCCCGTCCTTCGCCAGTTTCTGCTTGACGGGTTTTCCGTCTTTGGAGCAGACCTGCACAAGGATCGTGTCGGGGACCTCGACCGAGGTTTCACCGACCTTCACCGTCTTCTGCGACATGATCATCATGGACAAATAGTAATCGTCCGAGAGATCGCCGTAAAAGAGATCGTTGCCCTTGCGAACGAGGGGTTTCCCTTTGTAGGTAAGGTAACTTCCGTCAATATTGACCGCCTTCATTTTTGCATCTCCTTTCTTGTTTTATTCCGTTTGTCGTCCGGCGCTGCCCGTTCGACCACATCTTACCCGAGGATACGCCTCCTGTCAAGCCAATCGACAAAAACAGAACGCGTGATTCGGTCGGGCTTTTTCGCGCTTTGACGGCGTTAGTCGGCGTTCCCCGTAATGTGACAGGGAGTGCCGCGATACGCGTCGGACGCGGGACGGGGGATAGGGAGCGAAAGACCGAACAACCGGTCGGCGGAGAGAGAGAACTCCGCCTGATCCCTCGCCCCGTCCGGCAAATCGGCAAAGTCAGCCGTTTTGGTCAGGATGGGGAGCGGGGAATCGCGCTTGATCTTGCGCAAAATCGCCTGTCCTCTGTCCGTAAAGCCGAACAGACGGGTGTAAAGCGGTCTTTCCGCAGGGCCCGGGGAGGTAAAGCCGAGCCACATGGAAAGGATCAGCCGTCTGAACTGCGAATCGGAAACCGAACGGCAGGATATGCGCGAGATCAGGTCATTGAGGGAACGGGCGTTCTGCGCCGCGTCGAGGATCCGAGCGACGAGTCCGCCGTCAAGACCGGTCCGGTTAAGGAATTTGCTCGGATCGGCCGCTATCAAAGACGCCAGAACGGCGTCGGAAAGCCGGGGTGAAAAGGATGCGGGAACGGTTTTATCTGCGAACGCCTCTTTCCAGAGGAAACGCGTTTCTGCCGGGATATATCTATCGAATTCCTTAATGTTATTGTCCAAGAGAAGACCCCGTAGAGAGGTCGCACCGACGTATTCGGGGTGGTCGGGACGGTCGCTTTCGTATCGTCCGCCGACGCGTTTGACGGCAAAGGGCTCGATCGGATCGGAAACCTTCTTCAGCGCCTTGAGATAGCCGATAGCGAGCAGGTCGTTCGGTCCCGGACCCTGTGCGAAGGTTTCGGGGGCGGCGCTTGAAACGATCGACCGTATCAGTTCGGGTACTCCTTTGCGCTTGCCGTCACCGATCTGTCTTGCTTGTTTTAACCGTTCGCCCGTCTTCGGGTCCGCGAGCAGGTCCGCGGCTTTTTGCAAAGCCGGGAGATCCCCGCATTCCGACCCGAACGCGACGGCGTCGACCGAGCGAAGCGAGGAGATCAGATCCACGGCGGCACGGGTAAAGGTCTCAGCGCCCGAAACCGAGAAGGGGAGCGGGAGTTCGAGGATCAGGTCGTAACCGCCGAGAAGAGCCGTTTTCGCGCGGAAATAAGGGTCCGCTACGGCGACGTCGCCGCGCTGGACGTAGCAACCGGACATAACCGCGACGACGGCGGCGTCACGCCCGTATTTCTCCCGGATCACTTCCGCGAGGTATTTATGACCGTTGTGAAAAGGATTGAATTCAGCCGTAACGGCAACGATTTTCATCCTGCACTCCTATCCCGGCGACGGTTTTCCCGTTTCTTTTCGGGAATTTGATATTAATACTTGCAAAATCAAAAAAGATAGTTTATAATATGCTTGATTTTGAATTTTTCGGAGGAAGAAAATGAACGTACTTGTCATCAACGCCGGCAGCAGTTCGCTGAAATATCAACTGTTCGACACGGCGACGAACGAGGTCAGAGCGAAGGGGAACTGCGAACGTATCGGCATCGACGGCCGCATCGTTCACAAGATCCCGGGCAAAGAGGATTACGTCAAGGAGATCCCGATGCCGAACCATTCGGTGGCGACGAGGATCCTCGTTGAGACGCTGACCGATCCCGAACTCGGCTGCCTGAAAAGTATGTCCGAGATCGAAGCCGTCGGTCACCGTATCGTTCACGGCGGTCCGTATTTCTCGGAATCCGTCCTTCTGACAGAGGAAGTTTACGATACGCTCGACAAGAAGTGCCGCGATCTTGCGCCGCTCCACACCGGGGCGCATCTGCAGGGGATCCGGGGCTGCCTCGACGTGATGCCCGACACTCCGCAGATCCTTGTCTTCGACACCGCGTTCCATCAGACCATGCCGCCCGAGGCGTTTATGTACGGCATCCCGTACAAGATGTATAAGGACTACGCCATCCGCCGCTACGGCGCTCACGGCACCTCGCACCGCTACGTTTCGGGCGAGATGATCAAGCTGATGGGCGGGAAAGCCGAAGGCACCCGGATCGTGACCTGTCACCTCGGCAACGGATCGTCGATCTCCGCCGTCAAGGACGGAAAGGTGATGGATACCTCGATGGGCTTTACGCCTCTTGCCGGCGTCATCATGGGCACGCGCTGCGGCGATATGGATCCCGCGGTCGTTCCGTTCATTATGAAGAAGACCGGGATGACCCCCGACGAAATGAGCGACTTCATGAACAAGAAGTGCGGTTTCCAGGGCATTTCCGAGGTTTCGTCGGACTGCCGCGATCTCGAAGCGGCGATCGCAGCGGGGAACGAGCAGGCGAAACTCGCGATGGACATCCTCGGCTATCAGATCAAACGCTTCATCGGCGCTTACGCGGCGGCGATGGGCGGACTTGACGCCATCGTGTTCACCGCCGGTATCGGCGAGAACACCGCGTCGATCCGCGAACGGGCTCTCACCGGTCTTGATTTCCTCGGCGTCGATTTCGACCGGGAGATCAACGACAAGACCTTCGGCAGATCGGGCGTGACCAAACTCTCGACCGACAAGTCCCGCGTGCTGATCTACATGATCCCCACCAACGAGGAACTGATGATCGCGCAGGACGCCGAACGGCTCGCGAAAGCGTCCAAGTGAGCAAAGCACCGGGCTCCCGACGGGGTCCGGTGTTTCCGTTCGCCCTTGACGTATTATAGCATACACGTTTGATTGTTGTCAATTTGTTCGGCAAAAAAGTCGCATTTTCTTTTTTTGGCGGGAGATCCCTCTTATACGTCGGATCTCCCGTTCACACGCGGGAACGATCCCGTAACAAACGCTTCACCCGTCGTAACCTATACGGTACCGGGTCACAGCGATAAGACAGCAGAGGAATATCGCGCCCCAGCCCATTGCCAGCAAGCCGGCACAGACGAACAGGTCGATGCGTGAAGTCAGGAATGCGGCGCAAAGCACG
>CACZAZ010000043.1 GCA_902779285.1 uncultured Ruminococcus sp. | reverse complement strand
CTCTCCCACTATTACGGAAAATGGTTCGATTGGGAAGCCGGCGTCGGGATCCACCTGCCCGAATGACCGCAGATTTCTCTTTTTTCTAATTTTTCAAAGCGGCGCGAACGCGCCGCTTTGTTTTGTTGACTTTCATTGTCCCGTGTGCTAAACTATACGTAAAGCGAAAGGGGGTGCGCGTATGCAAAGGACCGGTGCGGTCGGGGGAGCGATGCTGCTCCTTTGGCTTCTTGCGCGGATCCTCGGCGCGTATCTGCCGGGGGACGCGGCGGTCTTCGGGGTGCAGATCCTCGCGGCTTTGCTCCCGGCGCCGCTTCTGCTCGTCCTTCCGAAAAACGAACGCGGCGACGAAACGGCGCTCTTTCCCCCGACCGAAAAAGCGTGGGCGCACTTCTTTCTCCTTCCCCTGTTTCTTCTGACCGTGATGCTCCTGTCGATCCTGTCCTCTCTGTTCGCCGGGCTTTTCGGGATCGATCCCCCCGCGCCGGAGGGACCTCTGCCGATCCTGTTCTTGAACTACGCGCTCGCCCCCGCGATCTCCGAGGAGTTCTTCTTCCGCTTCCTTCTGTTCCGCCTGTTTCTCCCCTACGGAAAGAAGACGGCGGTCTTTGTCACGGCGATCCTCTTCGCCCTCGTCCACGTGAATCTCGCCCAACTCCCCTACGCGCTCGCGGCGGGGCTGTTCCTCGGGGCGCTCGCCGCCTCGTCGGGCTCGTTTTGGATCCCGTTTTTGTTCCATCTCGTCAACAACGCGCTCTCGCTTCTGCTCTCCCGGACCGGGGAGATCGCGCCGCTCGCCGTTATCGGGGCGCTCGCCCTGATCGCGGCTCTGTTCCTGCGTTTTCGATCCCCCTTCAAGGAAGATTCGCCCGAGCGCACGACCGCCGCGGCGGTTCTGCCCGATAAAGAAACCGGGCGCGGGCTTCGTTCCGCTTTCACCTCGTTTCTCATCCTGCCCGCCCTGCTCTGCCTCGTTCTGACCTTTCTCCCCCTCTGACCGAAAGGAGCCGTTATGACCGACGAAGAATATATGCGTCTCGCCCTTGACGAAGCGAAGATCGCCGCCTCCCTCGACGAAGTGCCGGTGGGGTGCGTCGTCGTGCGGCGCGGGGAGATCATAGCGACGGCGCACAACACCCGCGAAACCGGGAAATGCGCCCTCGACCACGCCGAGATCACGGCGATCCGCGACGCCTGCCGAAGGGCGGGGGGCTGGCGGCTCAACGACACGACGCTCTACGTTTCGCTCGAGCCCTGCCCCATGTGCGCCGGAGCGATCCTGAACGCCCGGATCGACCGGGTGGTGATCGGGGCGCGCGATCCGCGGGCGGGGGCGTTCGGCTCGCTGTTTGATCTGAACGCTCTGCCCCTCAACCACAAAGCCGAGATCACGGACGGCGTGCTTGCCGACGAATCGGCGGACCTGCTCTCGTCCTTCTTCAGAAGAAAACGCCAAAAGACCGACAAAGGAGACGCGGCGCAATGAAAAAAGAGTACCTCGAATGCGGAAAGATCGTCTGTCAGCACGGCGTACGGGGCGCCGTCAAGATCGAGTCCTGGTGCGATACGCCGTCGGTCCTTGCCTCCCTGCCCGTCCTGTATCTTATGGACAAAAGCGGGGGGTTTTCGCCCCTGACGCCGGAAAACGCGTCGGTTTACAAGGGGACGGTCCTGTTTTCCTTAAAAGAGATCACGACCGCGGACGCGGCGATCGCCCTGCGCGGACGGGTCGTTTACGCGAAGCGCGAGGACCTGCCCCTCTCCCCCGACCGGGTGCTGCTTCAGGACCTCTTCGGGCTCCCCGTGAAGGACGCAAACAGCGGAACGGTCTACGGCACGCTCCGCGAGATCCGGGAATCCCCCGCCGCGAGTCTGCTGGTCGTCGACACCGGGCGGGGCGAGGTTTTGCTCCCCGACGTCCCGGCGTTCGTACAAAGGAAAGACCCCGAAACGGGGATCTGTATCACCCCGATCCCCGGCTTCTTCGACGGCGCCGCCGAGAACGTCGCGGGGGGAAAGGACGATACGCCGTGAAGTTCGATATCCTGACCCTCTTTCCCGCCCTCGTCGACTCGATCTTGTCCGAGAGCATTATCGGACGCGCCCGCGCCGCGGGGATCATCGAGGTCAGGGCGCATCAGATCCGCGATTTCGCCTGCAACAAGCACAACAACGTCGACGACACCCCCTACGGCGGCGGCAACGGAATGGTGATGGCGGCGCCGCCGATCGACCGCTGTTTCAAAGCGGTGCTTGAAACCCTGCCCGCAAACGAGACCCGCCGCACGGTCTACCTCTCCCCGAAAGGGAAACTGTTTGATCAGGAGACGGCGAAGCGGCTGGCGTCCTACGATCGGCTGATCCTGCTCTGCGGACACTACGAAGGGGTGGATCAGCGGGCGATCGACCGTTTTGCCGACGAGGAGATCTCGATCGGGGACTACGTTCTGACCGGCGGCGAACTGCCCGCCTGCATCCTCGTCGACGCGGTCTCGCGACTGATCGACGGGGTGCTGGCGTCCCCCGAATGTCACGAGGAGGAGAGCATCGCCTCGGGGCTGCTCGAATACCCGCAGTACACCCGTCCCCCCGTCTGGGAGGGGGAGGAAGTCCCCGCGATCCTGCTCTCGGGCGACCACGCGAAGATCGACGCCTGGCGGCTCGAACGGTCGCTGGAACTGACGAAGGAGCGCCGCCCCGACCTCTACGAAGCGTACCTCGCCCTTCACCCGCCCAAGCCGCCGAAGGCGAAAAGAAAGCCGAAAACGCCCCCGCCGGAGGGCGGCGAAGACTGACGAAACGGCGCAAAACGCCCCGATTTGTTGTGATTTTGCCCGTTCCCGTTCTTTTGTCTTTTTCGGTTTTGTGACAAATTGACGATTTTACGCGCGCGCGGCGTTTCTCTCTTGATTTTGGCGCCGGGATTTGCTATACTTAAATTAACGCAGTATCGGATGAGCGCGAACGAAGAGATCTTTGCTTTGAACGATAAGGAGACGGATATGATTTCACGCAACGTAACGATTCGCAACAGCGTCGGTCTGCACGCCAGACCCGCCACCTATTTCATCCAGAAGGTCAACTCCTACAAGAGTTCGGTCTGGCTGGAGAACGAGGATCGCCGCGTCAATGCGAAGAGCTTGCTCGGCGTTCTTTCCATGGGGATCGTCAAAGGGATGACCGTCACCCTGATCGCCGACGGACCCGACGAAGCGGAAGCGCTGGAGGGGCTTGCGGCTCTGATCGATTCCGGCTTCGAGGACTGAAGCAGCCCGCCGAATGCGGCGGTCGTGGTGCGCCTGCACGATGACCGCCGCTTTTCTGTCCCTTCGACCGACCGAAGAGAAAGGAGGACGCCGTGACGATATCGAACCCTAACCTTCCCGCTCTGCGGGAGAAGGCGGCGACCCTTCCCCTCTCCCCCGGCGTCTACCTGATGCGCGACCGGGAGGGGACGATCATCTACGTCGGCAAGTCCCGGAAACTGAAGAACCGCGTGTCGAGTTACTTCGTCGGCAGCGGTCATTCGGTCAAGACGGCGCGGATGGTCAGCCGGGTCGCGGACTTTGACTACATCCTCTGCGACGGGGAGATGGAGGCGCTGACCCTCGAAAACACGCTGATCAAGCGGCATTCCCCCAAATACAACGTCAAACTCAAGGACGCGAAGTCCTACCCCTATATCAAGATCAGCCGCGGCGACTACCCGACCCTCACGGTGACGCGCGAACGCAAGGACGATCACGCCCGCTATTTCGGACCCTATCAGTCCTCCGCGACCGCGCACGAGGCGCTCGACGCGGTGAAGCGGGTCTTCTCGCTCCCGACCTGCCGCCGGAACTTCCCCGAGGAGATCGGCAAGGAACGCCCCTGCATCTACGACCAGATGGGCAGATGCGTCGCCCCTTGTCGGAACGGCGTTTCTGCGGAGGAATACCGGGCGCTGGTCAAATGCGCCGGCTGGGTACTCGAGGGCAACGTCGCGGACACCGAGCGCGAACTGACCGAACAGATGACGCAGGCGGCGGACCGCGAGGAATACGAGATCGCGGCGAAGTACCGCGACAGGATCGCCGCTCTCCACCGGCTCTCGGACAAGCAGAAGGTGGTCGGGGACGCCTCGGTCTCCCGCGACGTCTTCGCGCTCTTTGAGGACGACCTCGTCGGCGTGTTCGCCGTTCTGAACGTCCGGGGCGGCAAACTGCTGAACAAGAACGAGTACCTTTTCTCGGCGGGCGAGATCGCGGAATCGAACGACGCGACCGGGCTTCTGCTCCGGTACTATTCGGAGATCGGGGACTATCCCCGCGAGGTGCTGACCGACTTCCCGCTCGATCCCGAGGACTGCGCCGTGCTGTCCGAACTCTTCACCCGCGAAGCGGGGAGAAGCGTCGCGGTCCGGACCCCCAAGCGGGGCGAACTCCGCAGTCTCTGTGATATGGCGCAGGCGAACGCCGAACAGCGCGCCGAACGCTACCGCGCCGAATCCGCGAAGCAGGAGGGGACTCTGGTTTCGCTCGCTTCGCTGCTCGGGCTCGAAGTTCTGCCCGAACGGATCGAGGCGTACGATATCTCCAACCTCGGGTCCGAGCATATCACCGCGTCGATGGCGGTATTCGTCAACGGTCAGCCGAAGCGCTCGGACTACCGCACCTTCAAGATCAAAACCACCGACGGCGTCGACGATTACGGCGCGATGCGCGAGGCGCTGACCCGTCGGCTCGCCCATATCGGGGACGGCTCCCCCTCGCTCGGAGAGACCCCCGACCTGATCCTCCTCGACGGCGGGATCGGACACGTCCACGCGGGGCGGACGGCGCTCGATCTTGCGGGGCGTTCCGATATCCCGATCTTCGGGATGATCAAGGACGATTTCCACAAGACCCGCGCCATGACCGACGGCGAAAACGAGATCAGCTTCGCCAAACGGCGCGAGGTGTTCGTCCTGATCTACCGGATCCAGGAGGAGGCGCACCGGATCGCCGTCACCGCGGTCATGAACGCAAAATCGAAGACCCTGACCCGTTCCTCGCTCGAAAAGATCCCGGGGATCGGACCCGCGAAAGCCAAGCGCCTGCTTTCGGCGTTCGGCTCTCTCCGCGCCCTGTCGGAGGCGGACGAGGAGACGGTCGCCCGAGTGAAGGGCGTATCGAAAAAAGACGCAAAGACGGTCGCAGACTATTTCGCCGCTAAGAAAAAACCCGCCGGGGGACCCGGAGGAAAGGAGAAAAAGCCGTGATGCGTATCATCACCGGAAAAGCCAAGGGCATCCGTCTTGAGACCCTGCCCGGCGACGCGACCCGTCCGACCTCGGAGCGGGTGAAAGAGGCGATCTTCTCCTCCCTGCAGTTCGATCTCGAGGGGCGGCGGGCGCTCGACCTGTTCGCCGGCTCGGGGCAACTCGGGCTGGAGGCGCTGTCCCGCGGAGCCCTCTCCTGCACGTTTATCGACGCCGCGCCGGAGGCGATCGCCGTGGTCAAGGAGAACGCCAAAAAGACCGGCTTCTTCTCGTCTTGCAAATACCTGATCAGCGACTACCGCAGTTATCTCCGCAAGGCGGGAAAAGGCGAGGGCTTCACCTTAATCTTTATCGACCCGCCCTACGCGCTCGACGCGGTCGCGGACGCTGTTTCGCGGATCCTTGCCGCCAAACTCGCAAAACCCGGGTGTCTTCTCGTCTGCGAGAGCGGGTCCCCCGATCTTTTGACGAAACTGGGCGCCGCCGCGGACAAGTTCGACGTGCAGAAAGAGGCGCGCTACGGGATCACGTATATCACCCTTCTCCGCTACAAAGGAGACGGGGACGAGAAAGGAGAGAAATCGTGAAAACGACCGTCCTGCTTCCCGGCACCTACGACCCCGCGACGCGGGGACATTTCGCCGTGATCGAGACCGCCGCCGCCCTCTTTGACGAGGTGCGCGCCGTGATCTTCGTCAACCCCGACAAGACCTGTCTGTTCCCTCTCTCCGACCGGCTGGAGTTCCTGCGGCTCGCAACCAAGGGCTTTCCGAACGTGACGGTCGATTCGTCCGACGGGCTGGTCGTCGACTACGTGCGCGAAAACGGGATCTCCTTCGTTCTGAAGGGGCTTCGCGACGGACGCGATTTCCTGTACGAGCGCGAGATGGCGGACTGGAACGGCGCGCGCGGGGCGAAGACCCTGTTCTGCCCGACGCCCCCCGAACTTGCCGGGGTCAGTTCGACCGGGCTGCGCGAGCGGCTCGAAAAGGGGCAGCCGATCGAAGACGTCGCCGCCCCCGGTACGTCCGACGCGATCCTTGCCGCCTACCGGCGACTTTCGCTTGACAAGCGGGATTGACCGTATTATAATAAACTATAGTTTTGTAAATATACCGAAAGGACAGACCGATATGATCCTGAAAGAGAAGATCGAGGAACTGCGCGCCCGCTTCAAACTCGAACTCGCCAAGGCGGGAACGCCCGAATCGCTCGAAGAGATCCGCGTCGCGTTTCTCGGCAAGAAGGGACCCGTCACCGACCTGATGGCGGAACTCCGCAACGTCGAACAGAGCGAGAAGGCGGCGGCGGGACAACTCATCAACGCGCTGAAAAACGACTTTGCCGAGGCGATCGCGAAGGCGGGGGAGACCCTCCGCGCCGCGGCGCTCGCCGCGGAGATCCGGCGGCAGAAAAAGTACAATCCCACCCTCCCCGCGCGCGACGCGGTCGGCTCGTATCACCCGATCACGCTGGTACAGAGGGAACTGGAGGAGATCTTCTCGTCGATGGGCTTCACGATCGAGGACTACCCCGAGATCGTCGACGACTATCATTGCTTCGAGGCGCTGAACATCCCGAAGCACCATCCCGCCCGCGATATGCAGGACACCTACTATATCGAGAACGGACAGCTACTGAAGACCCATACCTCCGCGGCGCAGAACTACATTATGCGGAAGTACGGCGCTCCGCTGCGCGCGATCTTCCCCGGCCGCTGCTTCCGCAACGAGGCGATCGACGCCTGCCACGAAAACACCTTCTTCCAGATGGAGGGGATCATGATCGACGAGAACATCTCGATCTCGAATCTCATCTATTTTATGAAGACGATGCTCTCCGAGGTCTTCCGGCGCGATATCAAGGTGCGGCTCCGCCCCGGCTTCTTCCCCTTCGTCGAACCGGGCTTCGAACTTGACATCAACTGTCTGATCTGCGGCGGCAAGGGCTGCCCGTCCTGCAAGAACTCGGGCTGGCTCGAACTCTGCCCCTGCGGAATGATCCATCCGAACGTCCTGAAAGCCGGCGGGATCGATACCGACCGCTACACGGGATTTGCGTTCGGGCTGGGGCTGACCCGGCTCGCCATGATGAAGTTCGGGGTCAAGGACATCCGCGATTTCAACGGCGGCTCGCTTGCCGCGCTGTCGCAGTTCGTGAGCGAATAAGAGGGGGGGACAAGATATGCTGCTTTCTATGAACTGGATCGGCGATTTCGTCGATCTGTCGGGACTTGACCGCGCCGCCCTGATCCGGCGCTTCACCCTCTCCACCGCAGAGGTCGAGGAGATCGTCGAAAAGGGCGCCGACACCTACGGCGTGATCGTTGCGAAGATCGTCTCGGTCGCCCCGCATCCCAACTCCCAAAAACTCCATCTTCTGAAGATCGACACCGGCAAAGACGTGGTCGACTGCGTCTGCGGCGCCCCGAACGTCCGTCCCGGCATGAGGGTCGCGTTCGCCACGGTGGGCGGATCGGTCTCGGGCAACAAGATCGGACGCGCCGAGATCGCGGGCTATCCCTCCTTCGGTATGTGCTGCTCGGAAGCCGAACTCGGCATCTCCGCCGACCATTCGGGGCTGATGGAGATCGAGGACGATATCCCGCTCGGCACCGATCTGAAGAAGGTCTACGAGATCGACGACCTGCTTTTTGAGGTCGACAACAAATCGCTGACCAACCGCCCCGACCTGTGGGGACACTACGGGATCGCGCGCGAATTCGCCACGCTTGCGAACCGACCGCTCCGTCCCGTGCCGACCCACCCGACGGCAGAGTACGCAAAACTACCCGAACTGTCGATCGAGATCAAGGAGCCCGACCTCTGCTTCAGGTATTCCGGGATCACGGTCGAGGGGATCCGAACGAAAAAGAGCCCCGTGAATATGCGGATCCGGCTCTATTACTGCGGGTCCCGCGCCATCAATCTGCTCGCGGACCTGACCAACTACGTGATGATGGAACTCGGGCAGCCGATGCACGCCTTCGACCGCCGCCGCGTGGATCGGGTCGAGATCGGACGCTTCCCCGCCCCCTTCGTTTTCAAGACGCTGGACGGGACGGAACGCAACGTCGACGAGAATATGCTGATGATCTGCTCGAAGGGCGAGCCGGTGGCGATCGCCGGCGTGATGGGCGGTCTTTCTTCGGAGATCGAGGACGATACCGACTCGCTGTTCCTGGAGAGCGCGAACTTCAACGGGATCTCGGTCCGCAAGACGTCGTCCCGCCTCGGGCTGCGCACCGACGCCTCGATGCGCTACGAGAAGATGCTGGACCCCGAACTGACCGTCCCGGCGATCGAACGTTTCCTCGACCTGCTTTTCAAAGCCGACCCCGAAGCGAAGGTGACCAGCCGTCTGACCGACGTTTACGCGCACAAGTTCGACAAGATCACGCTCGAGATCGACAAGCCGTTCGTCGACCGCTACACCGGGATCGACATTTCGTGCGACCAGATCGCGGCGACCCTGACCTCGCTCGGCTTCGGCGTCAAACGGAACGGCGACGCGTTTACGGTGGACGTTCCGAGCTGGCGCGCGACCAAGGACGTGACCATCAAAGCCGATCTGATCGAGGAGATCACCCGGATCTACGGCTACGACAATTTCCAGATCACCACGACGCTCTCGCCCCTGCACCCGGTCCGCGCCGAGGTCAAGGCGACCGACGCGAAACGGATCAAGGACCTCTTGGTCGAGCGCTTCTCGCTGCACGAAGTGCATTCGTATATCTGGAGCGACAGCGCCAAGGACAAACTGCTCGGGATCGAAACGCCGAGAAACGTCCGCCTGCTGAACGCCCAGACCCCGGAGCACGCGTCGTTCCGTATCTCGATGATCCCGACGCTGCTCTCCTTCGCCTACGAGAACAAGGGCTTTTCCGACGCCTACGGTCTCTTTGAGATCGGGCACACGGTCGACGGTCTCGACGCGGACGGCAACTGCAACGAGCGCAAGAAACTCGGCGTCGTCCTCTTCGACCGCACGGTAAACGAGGAAACGCTCTACTACCGCGCCCACGAAATGCTGATCGCGATCTTCCGCACGCTGAAGCACCGCGCCCCCGACTTTGCCGCCGCCGCGCCCCGCTTCAACTGGCAGCACCCCGTGAATCTCTCGTCGATCACCCTCGACGGGGAGGAGATCGGCTTCCTCACCACCCTCCATCCCTCGGTGCGCGGGAAACTGGACAAGAAAGCCGCGATCCTCGCGTTTGAGATCGATATGGAGATCTTCTCCTCGATTTCGGAGAAACCCCTCGCCTACAAGGAGCCCTCGCGCTACCCCGGGATCGATATCGACCTCTCGTTCTCGGCGTCCGTCGGGTCGCTCGACTTCTCCGCGATCGAAAAAGCGGCGCGGGAAGTCGCCGGCGAATACCTGAAGACCGTCTCTCTCACCGACCTCTACGACGGGGAGAACGGCGAGTCGGTCACCCTCCGCTTCGGCTTCTCGTCGAGCGAGAAAACGCTCGCCCGGACCGAGATCCAGCCCGCCGTCGACGCGATCGTTTCGGCGCTGTCCGACAAGTTCAAAATGACTTTGAAAACCGTTTGATCCGCACCCATCCCCCAAGCGCGAAGGGAACCCTTCGCGCTTTGTTTTTTGTAACCGGGGAAAACAAAAAACGGCGAGCGCGCTCGCCGTTTCGTTTTTTATAAAAGACGTCGTAAGGGTCGCTGTTTTCGGTCTGTTTTCGCTCCGCCGTTTTCAGTTTTCGCCGCTCGACGGGGCCGGCGTTTCGATGATCGTTTCGGGGATAAACGAGCCACAGCCCGAGCAGTATCTGACCAGGACCCCGGGATAAGACCCGGACGGTCTCTCGACCATCGTGTAGGCGCCCTCGGCGGTATGCTTATGTCCCGCCGGGATCGCGCCCGTATTGTTTTCGACGGTCGTCCCCGGCTCGGCTTTCATGATCCGGATGACGGCGTCGAGGTCGGACGCGGGGATCCCGACCGTGTCTTTCAGGTAGTTATAGACCTTTTTCGCGTAGGTCGCACCCGGCGCCGCCGCCAACTTATCCACGTAGTTGTCCTGGATCTTGCTCGGCTTCCGTATGTCGTTGATGGTCGCGAAATTGGAGAGCAGATAGTCGCGCCAGAGGTCGTCCTCGGACACCCCGCACAGACCGTTCACCAGCCAGCAGACCAGCCCCGTGCGGTCGGTCCCGACCATACAATGCATATAGATCGGATAGTTCTTCTCGTCCGCCAGCACCTTGAAAACGTTTTTCAGCGTGGAGCTGCACTCGCTGCTCGTAAAGTCCTTGCTGCCGCTGAGGGTACGGAAATAGTACGTCACCTCTTTCCCGATCACCGAGTTCTTTCTCGAGCCCGCCTCGGTCTGGGTGCGGAGATCGAGTTCGCTTTTGATCCCGAGCAGCCGCAGGGCGGAGAGCCCTTCGCTTGAGATCAATACAGTCGTGCTCTCCTTGTGGAGCTCGGCGCCCCGGAAAAGAAGCCCCTGCCGGACCCGTCCGCCGTCCTCAGTCGCTTTGCCTCCGAGGTCCCGGACGTTGGTGATGCTGTCGACGTAAAGGAAGCGGACCGACCGATCCTCGGTCAGAAACGCGCTCGCGGCGGAACGGACGGGGATCCCGTCGGAGCCGACCGCCGCGACGTCCCAGTAATACTTCTGCCCGATGCAGAGATTCTGAACCTGTAATTCTCTTCCCGATCTCCCAACGATGAACTCTCTCGCGTCGGACTTGTCGTCTTTGGTCCAGATCCGGACGATGAAATACCGGAGACGGTCTTCCCCGGCTTCAAACGTGACGTTCCAGCGGAGCGTGATGGGCAGGGGGCGGGACTGTTCCGACTTTGCGTCCGCGTAGTCCGTGGCTTTTTTGGCGGCGTCGGCAAGATACGCCTTCTGCGTCGCGGTATAGGTCGAAACGGGCGCGTCGAATCCGACCGTCCGCACGGTGCAGACCATCTCGGACACGGCGGGCGTGGGTTCCGCCGTCGTGTCGATCGCCGCGTCCGTCGTCGCGTCTACGATCGCGTCTGCCGTCGTATCAACGGCGGACGGCGCCGCGTCGTTTTCCGCCTTCGTCCCGCAGGAGACGAGCAGCAGGAGCGCAAGAAGCGCAAGAAGGGGCGCCAGGACGCGCAAAGAGATCGGCTGCAATGCAAAGCGATTCATCATTTTTCTTCCCATCCGTCGTTCGAGTATCGGTTTCGGACTTTCATTATACCACGCGCGCGGCAAAAAAGCAACGGTTTTCCGCCGGATCGCGGCGTTTGATATAAAAACTTGCACGCTTTTTGCCGCCGCCCGACTCGCGCCGCCCGACTCGCGCCGCCCGTCCGCCGGCGTCCGTCGGAGCAGGATCGCTCATCTCTCTTTCCTTTCAAAACAAAAACGAGACGGCGAAAGCCGTCTCGTTTTTGTTGATTGCTCATTGAAAAACCGAATAAAGGAAAGAGTTGAAACTCGTAGTGTTTGCGAACTTGAACTTTGAAGCGTTCAAGCACTCGGTCGATTAGTATCGCTCAGCTGCACGCATTACTGCGCTTCCACCCGCGACCTATCAAACAGGTAGTCTACCTGTGACCTTATTGCT
>CACZAZ010000042.1 GCA_902779285.1 uncultured Ruminococcus sp. | reverse complement strand
CTCGCCCATGCAGGCGGGCGCGATCGGGATCATCGGCGGCGCCGACGGTCCGACCGCCATCCTGGTCACCAAACAACTCGCCCCCGAACTTCTCGGGGCGATCGCGATCGCGGCGTACAGTTATATGGCGTTGATCCCGCTGATCCAGCCGCCGTTTATGAAACTGCTGACCACCAAGAAGGAACGGGCGATCGTGATGGAGAATCCGCGCAAGGTATCCAAAGTCGAGCGGATCATCTTCCCCATCCTCGTTACCCTGCTCGTCACGCTGATCGTGCCGGACGCGGCCCCGCTCGTCGGATTTTTGATGCTCGGCAACCTGTTCAACGTGTCGGGCGTGACCGAGCGACTCTCCAAGACGGCGCAGAACGAGTTGATCAACATCATCACCATCTTCCTCGGCGTATCGGTCGGGGCGACGGCGAACGCCGCGAACTTCCTCTCGCTCTCGACCCTCAAGATCATTGTGCTCGGGCTCTCCGCCTTTATCCTCGCGACCTGCGGCGGGCTTCTGCTCGGGAAACTGATGTGCTTCCTCACCAAAGGCAAGATCAATCCGCTGATCGGTTCCGCCGGCGTTTCCGCCGTACCGATGGCGGCGCGCGTCTCGCAGGACGTCGGACGACGTGAGAATCCCTCCAACTTCCTCCTGATGCACGCGATGGGTCCCAACGTCGCCGGGGTCATCGGCTCCGCCGTCGCCGCGGGCGTGTTCTTAATGTGGTTCTGAACAATTCCCTATCCGAAAGGACTGTATTATGGCAAAGAAAGTGCTGATCACCGAAACCGTCCTCCGCGACGCGCACCAATCGCTCGCGGCGACGAGCATGACCACCGCGGAGATGATCCCCGCGCTTGAAAAACTCGACGCCGTCGGGTACTATTCGCTCGAGGCGTGGGGCGGCGCGACCTTCGACGCCTGCCTGCGTTTCCTGCACGAGGATCCCTGGCAGCGGCTCCGGGTCATCCGCGATCACGTCAAAAACACCAAACTCCAGATGCTCTTCCGCGGGCAGAACATCCTCGGCTACCGGCATTACGCCGACGACGTGGTGGAGTATTTCGTGCAGAAATCCATCGCCAACGGCATCGACATCATCCGGATCTTCGACGCCCTGAACGACGCGCGCAACCTTGAGACCGCGATCCGCGCCACCATCAAGGAGGGCGGACACGTCCAGGCGGCGATCTCCTATACGACCTCGCCCGTCCATACCAACGAGTTTTTCGCCGCCTACGCGAAGCAACTGGAGGAGATGGGCGCGAACTCGATCTGCATCAAGGATATGGCGGGTCTTCTCAAACCCTACGAAGCCGAGGCGCTGGTCCGCACGCTGAAAGAGACGGTCAAGATCCCGATCCAACTCCACACCCACTACACGGCGGGTCTTGCCTCGATGACCGTGATGAAGGCGATCGAGGCGGGCGTCGACGTGGTGGATACCGCGATCTCGCCGCTCGCGATGGGAACGTCCCAGCCGCCGACCGAGCCGCTGGTCGCCGCGCTCGCGGGAACTCCCTACGACACCGGGCTCGACCTCGAAAAACTGAACGAGGTCAGCCGTCACTTTACGACCATCCGCGAAAAGTATCTGGCGTCGGGCTTGATCGACCCGAAGGTGCTGAAGGTCGACGTCAACGCCCTCCGGTACCAGGTGCCGGGCGGGATGCTCTCAAACCTCGTTTCCCAGCTCAAAATGGCGGGTAAATCCGACCGCTTGAACGACGTTTTGGCGGAAGTGCCGCGCGTCCGCGCAGACGCCGGATATCCCCCGCTCGTCACCCCGACCAGTCAGATCGTCGGCACGCAGGCGGTCAACAACGTCCTGTTCTCCGACGGCGGCAGATATTCCCGCACGACAAAGGAATTCCGCGGACTGCTTCGCGGCGAGTACGGCAAATGCCCCGGCAAGATCGACCCGAAGTTCAGAAAGCAGATCATCGGGGACGCGGAGCCCATCGAGTGCCGTCCCGCCGACCTGATCCCCGCCGAACTGGAAGAACTGAAAAAGAAGGTCGCGCCCTGGGCGGAACAGGAGGAGGACGTTCTCTCCTACGCCCTGTTCGAGCAGGTCGCCGTCAAGTTCTTCGAGTACAGGAAACAGCAGAAATACGGGCTGGATTCCAACGCGGATCCGGAGCTTGGACTTCATTCGGTGTAACGACGGTTTTTCCTGAAAACTTACCGATCCGCCCGACGGTTTTCCGTCGGGCGGATCGGTCTTTTTACGCTTGACTTTTCAAATGCAATATGATAAAATGGAAATGTAAAATGATAGAGAAAATGCATAAACAGCGCTGACATACAAACGATTTTTCAGAGCTTGCCGCGCTCGTACGGGATCGTGAAAGGGTGCTTCTATGGTCAAAAGAATTCTGTTCATCGTGCTGTGGTGCTTCGGAATCGCCGCGACGTTTCCGTCTTTTTACCTTGCTGTCTTTACGCTCCCGGATCCTGTACCAAGCGTTGTGTTTTTCTTTATTACTATGGGCGTTTACGCCGCGCTTGAGATCCTGTTCCCGATCCTGTTTCTGGTTTATAAGCGACGCGCGTTCGCGATCGTTTCGATCGTGCTGTTTACTTTGGTGCTGATTCCGAGCGTTATCTTCGGGGGTTACTGCCTGTATCTGGTCGTGACCGGACAGTTTCCCTGGTGCTGACGATCTGAAACCGAATACTTATGAATTGACGGCGCGGGGTTCCCCGCTCCGTTATGCGAACGGGGCGCGTCGCGCTCCGTATATCGATCCGCCCGCGCCGATTCCGGCGCGGGCGGATTTGTTTATGGGGTAAAGGGATCGTCCTCGGCGGGGAGGCGGGTCAGGACGAGGATCGCGCCGTCGTCCCGGAACACTTCGCGGTAGCCGCTTGATTTCAGGCGTTTGATCTGGCTCTCCTGCTTATCGTCCGAGCCGTAGCGGAGGTCGAAAACGTAATAGTCGCAATCGGTCTTGATCCACCCCGACGCGGTGTGGTAATAGGTCTCGTAGAGTTCCGCGTGCTGCGAGAGGTGCGGGACGAGGAAAGTTGTCGCGGCGACCGAGGCGTCGTCCGGGATCTTGGCAAGCGTTTCGGTGATGGTATCGTGTCTGTCCTTCCACGCCTTCATGTGATCGGCGTTCGCCGGGATCATGGGCGAAACGAGCAGGGAGAACGCCACGACGCAGGCGGCGGCGGAATAGACGAGAGAACCGGCGGTAAAGGAACGCGCACGGGCGGACAGGTCCGCGAGATTCAGAGCCGCGGCGTAGAACAGGAACGCGATGATGCCGAAACTGTACTGGAAATTGATATTCGGCTGATAGACGTACATCGTCAAAAGATTCAGAAGAAGCGGGGTCAGAAGAAGCCAACGCGAAGGTTTACGCGTAACGAAAGGAAGCCCCCCGAGCGGCAGGAACAGAGCGCCGATATACCGGAACTTGCCCGCGTCGCCCGCCGATGTCGAAAAGATCTGCGTCAGAACGTAGCCCGGCTGGGTGAAGACCGTCACGACCACGCCGAGAAGCCCCGATTCCCCGCTCGGCAGAAGATTGGAATAGCGCCAGCTCATCACGCCCTCTCCGTTCTGCTTCATCAGGTGCGAAACGAAAAGGAAATAGCCGATCGACAGGATCATCAGGGGGAGCGCCGTCTTCCACCGCTTCTCGGAGAAGAAAAGGAACAGAGCAAAGATGACGAGATAGACGAAGGCGTCCTCCTTCACCGACAGGGTGAGCAGCGCGAAAAGGAAGAACGGGACGGGGCGGCGGCATTCGGAGAACCAGAAGGTCCAAAGGAGGAGCGGGAGCAAAAAGCAGTTCTCGTGGAAGTCGTAGAAGCAGCCCGTGCCGATCGCGGGATATGCGGCGTAGGCGATCGAGAGCAGAGCGAGCAGCCGGTTTGAGAGCCCGCGGCGGCGCCCGATCAAGAGCAGCGGAACGACCCCCGAATAGAGGATCACCGCCTGTCCGACGGCGAGCGTGATCGGGGTGCGGAAGACGAAATAGAACGGCAGGAGCAGATAGAGCGCGGGCGAGGTATGAACGGCGAAATGCGAGAGCAGACCGTCGCGCTCGACCGTGGTGACGGGGGTCCCGGTCTTCGCCATATCCGCGTACATCTGACAGAAGATGCCGAAATCGAAGTTCGGGGCGGAGTAGCCGAGATAGCGCATCACGCCGATCGCGGCGACCACCCCGCCGAACACGCAGGACGCGACGATCCCGAAGATCAGAACGGGGGCGAAGGGCGCGCTCGGCTCCTTTGCCGGCACGATCGGGTCTTCCCCGTTCGTTTCCCGGAACGCCGAGAAAACGTAAAGCAGGATCGGGATCAGGAAGACGATCACGGCGGCAAGAAATGCGATCTCGGAGACCGAGCCCGGCAGATCGAGCGCCGTTACGACCGAGAAGACGATATACTCGGAAAGCAAAAGGACCGAGAGGATCCGCCGTCCGTTCTTGACGAGCGCGATCACCTCTGCGAATACGATCACGAAGAAGATCGTGACAAAGGCAAACAACGCGACGGTCGCGAAGTCACGCGTATAGGTCTGCACCCCGGAAAGCAGTCTCTCGACCCCCTCCCCGGACAAAAGAGAGACGAACGAATAGACGAGGACCGCAAAGAGCCAGCCGGAAAGCGCCGACGAAACGAGATCGCCGGCGTTATATCCGTATCTGAATGAACGGCTCTTTGTCATAACGGTTCCTTACTTTTTGAGTTCGAGAGTGCGCAGGTACGCGGCGCGGACGGCGTTCATCGCGGCGGAGCGGAATCCGCCCTCCTCGAGCGCGCGTACGCCGGCGATGGTGGTCCCGCCGGGGCTGCAGACAGCGTCCTTGAGTTCTCCCGGATGACGCCCGGTCTCCAGCACCATTTTCGCGGAGCCCTCGAGCATCAGGGCGGCAAACTTCTGCGCGTCGGCGCGGGCAAGACCGCACTCGACCCCCGCGTCGGCAAGCGCCTCGACGAAGAGATAGGCGAACGCCGGACCGCAGCCCGAGACGGCGGAGGCGGCGTCGATCTTATCCTCCGCGATCGGAACGAGCGTCCCCGCCTTCGAGAAGCCGGAAAGGAACGCCGAGAGATCGTCGTCCGTGACCCGCGCGTTTTTTGCGTAGAGGATCAGCCCGCGCCCGACGGCGCAGGGCGTGTTCGGCATAATGCGGACGACGGGTTTGTTCGGGATCGCGTTCTCAATAGCGGAGATCGAGATCCCCGCCGCCATCGAGATCAGCACGGTCGGATCGGCAAGTGTCGGACGGATGGCAGACAAGACGGAGGGCAATACCTGCGGCTTCACCCCGAGAACGAGGAAGCGGCAGGCGCCCGTGATCTTGTCAAGCGGGAGCGCCGCGGCGCCGTACTGTTTGACAAAAGCGGCGGCCTTCTTTTCGTCGGCGTCGCATACCGCGACTTTGCCCGCGGGGAGCGCCCCGCAGACGGCGTTTGCGAGCGCGCCGCCCATATTGCCGACGCCGATAAAACCGAATTCGTATTGCATAAGTTTCTCCTTATCTCACCTGTCCGTTGCCGCGGATCAGGTACTTGTACGTATTGAGTTCTGCAAGACCCATCGGGCCCCTCGCGTGCATCTTCTGGGTCGAGATGCCGAGTTCGCAGCCCAGCCCGAACTCGCCCCCGTCGGTAAACCGCGTCGACGCGTTGTGGTAGACCGCCGCGCTGTCGACCTCCCGCAGGAACCGTTCGGCGTTTTCCGCGTTTTCGGTGACGATGGCTTCGCTGTGGTGGGTCGAGTGTCTTGCGATATGGTCGATCGCCTCCCCGACGTCGGACACGATCCCGACGGCGAGGATATAGTCGAGGAACTCGGTGTCGAAGATGGGTCCCTCGGCGGGCTTCATTTTGAGGATCTTCGCCGCTTTTTCATCCGGGCGGAACTCGACGGGGACGAGTCCCCGTTCGCGCCGTTTGACCGTTAGAAGATCAAAGAGCGCGGGCAGGAACGCCGGCGCGACCTTCTCGTGGACCAGCAGCACTTCCTCGGCGTTGCAGACCGAGGGGCGCGAGGTCTTCGCGTTCTCGACGATCGAGAGCGCCTTGTCAAGATCCGCCGTCTCGTCGACGTAGACGTGGCAGATGCCGGTCCCGGTCTCGATGCAAGGGACAAGCGCCTGTTCGACGCAGGCGCGGATCAGCCCCGCGCCGCCGCGGGGGATCAGAAGATCGACGAGCCCGACCGCCTTCATCAGTTCGACCGAACTTGCCCGGTCGGTATCTTCAACCACCGCGACGAGGTCTTCGGGCAGCCCCGCCCGTTTGATCCCCCGCCGCAGCGCGTCGCAGACGGCTCTTGCAGAGCGCGCGGCTTCTTTACCGCAGCGCAGGACCGCGACGTTCCCGCTTTTTAAGGTCAGCGCCGCGACGTCGGAGGTGACGTTCGGACGGCTCTCGTAGATCGCGGCGATAACGCCGAACGGTACCGAAACGCGCTCGATTTTAAGCCCGTTCGGTCTCGTTACGCTTGATATGACCCTCCCGACGGGGTCGGGGAGATCCGCGACGTCGCGCAGCCCCTTCGCCATCCCCGCTATCCGGGAGGGGGTCAGCGCGAGTCGGTCGATCATCACGTCGGGGACGGTCCCCCGCACCGCCGCGACGTCCTCCGCGTTCGCTTTGAGGACGGTTTCCGCCGACGCCTCGAGTTCGTCCGCCATCTCGCGCAGCGCCCGGTTCTTCTCGTCGGTCGAGAGCAGCGCCGCCTTCGCTTTCACCGCCTGTGCGGCGGAAAGGATCTCTCTTGTGCCTCTCATGGTTTACCTCGCAAGGAAAAGGGTCCCGACGTCCTTCCCTTCCAGGGCGTCGTAAACGCGGGAGGGATCCGAGCCGAGCAGAATGGTCATCGGGATCCCGTGAGAGGTGACGATCTCCGCCGCCTCGAGTTTGGTCGCCATACCGCCGCGACCCCGGTCGGTCCCCGCCCCGCCGACGAGCGAGCGGATCCTATCGTCGATCTTGTCGACGCGGTGGATCAGTTTCGCGGACGCGTTCTTGTGAGGATCGCCCTCGTAGAGCCCCTCGACGTCCGAAAGGATGATGAGCTGATCGGCTTCGCAGAGGACGGCGACCAGAGCCGAGAGCGTGTCGTTATCCCCGAACACCTTTTTCGCCGTCTCTATCTGCGCGTAACTGACCGAGTCGTTTTCGTTGACGATCGGGACGATGCGGTTCTCCAGCAGCGCGGAGAAGGTGTTTTTCAAATTCTGCCGTTTTTCCTCGGTCAGAACGTCCTCGCCGGTCAGCAGGATCTGCGCCGTCAGGATGCCGTATTCCGAGAAGAACTTGTCGTAGAGGTGCATCAGTTCGCATTGTCCGACGGCGGCGCACGCCTGTTTCATCCGGATCTCCTTCGGCCGCGCGGGCAGGCGCATCTTGGACACCCCCACCGAGATCGCGCCGGACGAAACGAGGATCACCTCGTCGCCCCCGTTCTCCACGGCGGAAAGCACCTGCGTCAGTTTGTCCATGATCCGAAGATCGACCGATCCGTTGTCGTTCGTCAGAGTCGACGTGCCGACCTTGACGACGATCCTTCTTTTTCCGTTGTTCATAGCGTGTGACCGTCCTATGTGAATATACACATATCATAATATAATTGCGCGGAAAAGTCAAGAAAAAGATGATCCCGGGACGGTTTTTTCCCTCTTTTTGTTGACAAAGCGGGGCGCGGGCGGTACAATAGACGGGAAATCGACCCGAAACGAGGTAAATACAATGTCCGAGATACTCGAGATCGTGATGATCGTCGCGTTCGGCGCGTCGTGGCCGCTGAACGTCCTGAAATCCTACCGCGCACGGACGGCGAAGGGACAGAGTCTGCCCTTTCTCGTCCTGATCTTCTGCGGTTATATCGCCGGGATCGCGTCCAAATTCTTAAACGAGACCTATATGAGCGAGTTCTCGTCGAAGTGGTACGTCCTGATCTTCTATTTCATCAACCTGACGATGGTGGGGATCGATCTTCTGATCTACGCCCGCAACGCCCGGCTCGACAAAAACGCCGCAAAAGCCGCGTAAGACAAGGAAAAATCAAAGCCGCCCCCGATTTCGGGGGCGGTTGCTTTTACTCTTTCTCAATCTATCAAAGCAATAACGGAAAGAACAAGACTTCCGAGCGCAATCAGAACGGCGATACCGGAAGCGATAAGCCAACTAAAACGCGGTTTGGAGGGTTGATCGTGCCGAGTGGAACCATAACACTCGGCGGCATCATTTTTCATTTGACGATCGTCGCGATTCCGTTCGTCACGCAGGCGATCGACGTCGTTCTGAAGGGATTCGCATCGCGTCTGCAACTCTTTGATCTGCAGTTCGCTCTCGTGCATCCGTTCGGAGAGTCGCCTCTGCCTCTCAAGCAGGTCTTCGTGCGATTTTAATTCCCTTATTGCGCGCTCGATCTCTTCTTTTTCCAATTCCTCCAGCGTTCCCGTTTCGGCAGAACGGCTCAGTTTTTCCCGCAAAAACCGTATGGTAGCGCGCGTATTGGCAAGATTAACGATTCCGAAACTGAACGCCGAACGGACGGCTTCGGAAATCTGAAACTGATACTCGAACAGTTTTCTTTGGATCTCGGCGGATTTGACCTGATTCCCCGCAACGACGACCATTCCGTCGCGGATTTCGCGAATCGCCTTTCGGCTTCCGAAAAGACCGATCTTTTTCCCCTGCGCCTCTTTTGCCGTTTCCTCTCCGTTCAAAACGGAATCTTCGTTTTCACGCAATTCCGTGCGCAGTTGTTCGATCGAATCAAACCGCTCGATCAGTTCTGCGGGAACGTTCGTTTCCTGACTGACGACGTCCTTCTGATTCTGCGATTCCGATTCAAAGTTCGTTTCGCTGTTCATTGCGTTTTTAGTCCTCCAACACGTTTTTCAGCCGATCGGTAAAAGCAGGATCCTGCTTTTCGGCGGCTTCCAGCATACTGCCGATTTCATTCAGATCTTCACGCCGAGCGATTTGATGTTGCGCGAATTGCTCCGATACATCGTTTATCGTTTCGTTCGTTTCTTTTACGGACTTCCCCGTCTGCCCGATCCGGACCCACGTCCCCTCGTTCAAAATGGAGAGTTTGGAGTTTAATAACTCCGTCCGTTCGCGGATGGCGCGCTCCCTTTCGGCGACCGAAGAAGATCGGCTCAATTCTTCCGCAACGTCTTTCGTGACCGCGACCGCAAATCGAGCGGCGCCGATATAATTGACTCGCACAAGAAAACCGGAAAGACGTCCGCCCGAACGGATGGTGGCGAAGAACAGATCGGTTGCGGTCAGCACGCCGAAGGCAACGGTTAGCATCCGATCCCTCGTCCTGTCCGATTTCCACGCCTCCTTGACCGCTTGGAAGAATCTGCTCTTGTCCTTTAAAATACGCGCGCCCGTTTGTTTCATTACGTCGAACAATTTTATCGCAAAACGATAAAAACGAACAAGACATTCGGTCAGAATTACGGGAAACGCCTGCTTGCCGATTTCGTGTTTCAAGCCCAATTCCATCCGGTAATCCAAACGGTATTTTTCTCCGTCGAGATCCTTCAGTATATCGCCTTCAAATAATTCGTCAAGCCATTCGACGAAACGGTTTTTGCCGTCTTTGCGGAATCCTTTCCAAGACGCGACCTCCGAAAGGAACGATAGGATCGGTCCCGGAATGCCCGTTCCGTAGTTCCCTTTTAAAACGGAGTTGTGACTCCCCGCCATATCGCTCAGCAGATGGAGGTGCCAATCTTTAATCGCTTTCAACAAGGATCCTTCTTCCGCAGGTGAATAGCCTGCAATCCGGACGATCTTGAACGCTCCCGTTTTCGGATCTATCCCATAAGCGTTTCCAGTGAAACGACCGAGAACGGAAAAGAACAAACCAAGAAATGAACGGTGATGTGAAAACTCGTAAAAATGATGGTTCGTGAATGCGAATTGATCGTTGGCAGAGTCCGCCGGATTAACGACTTTTTCGAGTTCGTGAACGGCGTCTGCTAAATCCTTGACGTCCGGATTCTTCTTTCGGGCGGCACGCATAATCATTTTTTCGATTTTATCGGAACCGTATTCCTTCGCATTTTTCAAAGAAAACGCATCAATAAAGATTCCGTCAAGTAACCCGCTGAGAAGACCGCATCCGACCGCCACGCCGTAATCTCTGAGTTCGACTCTCGCCGTCAGACGATCGATTTTCGTTTCCACCCTTTTCAAACGTTCGGCGTTTTGCTCAAGCGCCGTGTCGATCTCTGCAAGATCCGAATCAAAGGAACCTTCTTTGGATTCGATTTCAAACTCAACTTTACCTTCTTCAGTTTCCTGCATCAGCGAAACGACGTTGTTTCCATCCGTTCTTTCTTTTTCCATCTCGTTTCTCCTTTTTTCGAGCAAACGTCCGAGAAATCGCACTTTTATCTATATTATAACACAACATTGACGACTTGGCAAGAAAAAGCCGCCCCCGTTTCCGGAGGGCGGTGCTTTTTATTGCTTTTTTCCGTTTTACCGATAGAGATCGGCAACGGCGGCGCAACTCGGCTTGGTCTGTTCGTACAGGTCGCGGTAGATCTTGTAGGATCTCTCGTAGACCTTGACGGCTTCGGGGTTCGGGGTGAAGGTGCGGTATTCGGTTAAGAACGCGTGGATCCCCTCCCACGAATCGAACGCCCCGACCGTCATCCCGGCGAGATACGCGACGCCGAGCGCGGAGCCCGGATGCGAGGGATATGCGCGGACCTCCTGACCCAGAACGTCCGCGGCGATCTGGCACCAGAAGCGGCTGCGGGAGCCGCCGTTGGTCGCGATGATGCGCTTGGGCTCGTAGCCGAGTTCGCGGATCACGTCGATATGGTGACGGAAACCGTAGATGACCGCTTCAAGGCAGGCGCGGAAAATATGCGCCTTGGTGTGCGAGAGCGTGAGCCCGAACATCAGTCCGCGCGCCTCGGGATCGAAGATCGGAGTCTTCTCACCGAGGAAGTACGGCAGGATGATCAGACCGTCGGAGGCGGGCGGGAGTTTCGACGCCTCGACGTCAAGTTCCTTCAGCGCTTCCCCGCCGTAGCAGTCGAGAAGATCACCGAGATACCACTTGACGAGCGAGCCCGACGCCGCCATACAGCCGTTGATGAGATAGCGGTCGGGAACGATATGATAGTCGAAGAAGAGTTTTTCGCAGGTTTTGATCTCGCGGGTGCAGTAGAGGATGTCGCCCGCGCCGCCGAACTTGATGAGCAGATCGCCCTCGTCGATGATCCCCGCGGAGAGCGTGGAGGCGACGTGGTCTGCGCTGCCGGCGATGACCGGGATCCCCGCCTCCAGCCCGGTGAGAGCAGAAGCGGCGGGGGTGACGGTCCCGACGATCGAACCGGAGGGGTTTGCCGTCGGGAACCAGGCGGGATCGAAGTCGAACGCCGCCATTTGGTCGGTGAGCCAGGTCTGCCGACGGATATCGAACAGACCGCTTTCGACCGCCCAGTTCATCTCGACTGACTTAACGCCGGTCAGTTTATAGACGACGTAATCGTAGGAGCCGAGGACCGTTTTCATACGCGAAAAGACCTCGGGCTCGTTGCGCTTGACCCAGAGCATACGCGGCAGAACGTGCTGCTGATTGGTATAGCCGCCGGTCAGCTCGAACAGTTTTTTCTGGTCGACCTTTTCGGTGATCTCGCGGATCTCGTCGATCGCGCGGGCGTCGTTCTGCTGGATGGTGTTGCGGATCGGTCTTCCCGTTTCGTCCAGCATCACGATCGCGGGGACCATCCCGGTCACGCCGATACAGGAGATCTTCCCGAAAACGCCTGGATTCCGCTCTTTCAGTTTGGAAACCACGGCGACCGAATTGTTCCACCAGTCGTCGGCGTTCTCCTCCGCCCATCCGGCGCGGAGCGAGAGCAGGTCGTGGGGGGCGGAGACCTCGTCGACCATCCTGCCCTCGGAGGAGACCAGGACCGCCTTTACCGACGTCGTGCCGACGTCGATACCGAGTACGATCTTTTCCATTTCGTCCCCCTCACCTGTCGACCGAGATCTCGTCGAGCGTCGGGACGATCTCGGTGGCGTAGGGCGCCATCTTTTCGCGCATTTCGGGCGACGTCGTGACGCCGATCCCGACGCTGCCCGCCGCCGACGCCATCTGGACGTCGACGTAGGAGTCGCCGATCATCACGATCCTGTCGATCGGAACGCCCGACTTCTGGGA
>CACZAZ010000041.1 GCA_902779285.1 uncultured Ruminococcus sp. | reverse complement strand
CTTACAAACCCGATAACATTTTTACAACAAGAGAGCCGCCCGCGGGCGGCTCTCTTGTTGAACGTGAAGTGTTGCTTCGCAACGTGAAGTTGTCTGCGACAGTGAAGTTTTCGCCTTGGCGAAAGTGATGCGCCGCGGGGGACCCCCCTGCCCCCTGAACGCGGCGTGCGGTAACATTCAGTTACAAAACGCCCGCCGCGGACGGATCCGTTCCGTAAATCGGCGTAACGCAGTCGGGAGCGCGATCCGCTCCGTCGATCTCCTCCACCTTGAAAAGACCGATAAAGAGCGGGCTTTCCCGGTCGCCGTCGGGATTTGCGAGAAGATAGACCGCCTGCGAAGATCTGCCTCTGTCGCCGCAGGAGGGTTCGTAGACGGTATAGTCGAGGGTGAACTCGCACCACTCGTTTGCACGCGTTTGGAAGTTTTTGACGGCGCGACGATAATCGCGGAGCCGCTTGGTGAAGTCCTCGTCGGTGCGGAACTTGGCGGTTCTGCGGCGATAGAGATCGAGGTCACGCGTCTCGGAATCGTAGTCGGTCAGGCACTTCAGATACAGGCGTAGGGGGCGCGAGACCGTGTCGTAGACGCGAAGCGTGACGCGCAGGGTCCTGCCGAGATCCTCTTCCGACAGGGGTTTTCCGCCGAAAACGCACTTTTCGTTCTTCAAAACCACACGCGGCTCGTAGAAGACGTGGTCGCCGCCGAACTCCCCGTCGTTTTGGCGCAGGGTGATCTTCCGGGCAGGAACGCCGTCGACCGTCGCGGTCTCGTAGGTCGCGTAGGGGTCCTTTTCAAAGTCGTCTGAGCCGTTTGCAAAATCTTCCGTATAAACGTACCTCTCGCCGGAAAAAGCAACCTTTTGGGGAGGGCGCGCGGTCGCGGGAGCCCCCGCCGCAAAGGACGCGACGGTTTCACGTCCGAGCGGTCTTCCGTTCGAGCCCGTCAAAACCGCGGGGATCGTCAGGGACAGACGTTCGCCCGCCTTGAAAGGCTCGTGCAGGAAAGTCCACGCGGTGTTGCCGTAGGAGGCGATCCAGCGTCCCGGAACGGCTCTGCCGTCGCTTGCCCGCAAAGAGACCCCTCCGATCTCGTCGGCGGGGATCTCCCCGACGAACCGAACCGTGATCGGGCGGGTCGGATCGACCCCGGTGCTGTCGCTTGCGGGGTCGGTCCAAAGAACGACCGGCGGCGCGTCCTTGAGGTAGTATGCGAAGAAATCGAAGAGCGTCCGATACAGGTCGACCCCGTGATGAAGGTCGGTCCCGATCGCGAGCCGGGTATGATCGAGATCCGTCTCCGCCCAGAACGACGGGACGTCGTGTACGCGCAGAAGATTGACCAGCGTATTCTGCTGGAGATATCCCGAACGGTACCCGTCCCGCAGATTGACCGTCGTAAAGACAGGCGCGCAGCCCTCTCCGATATAGTCGAGGGTCGCCCCGCAGGAGGAATAGACGACCGTTGCGCCCGAGGGGATCTCTTTGCCGTTCCACGTCGTCCACGGCTGCAGTTCGCCGCCCGAGACGGTGAATCCGTCCTTGGTATAGGCCTCGGTTTTGCCGGCTTCGCGGCGGGTCTCGCCGTGATGCCCCGGCAGGTACATCCATTGGTAGAACGCGCCGAGTTTCCCGTCGATCGCCTCGGCAAGTTCCCGTTCGCTCCGTCCCTTCTCCGCCGAGAGCAGACCCTTTCGCAGGCAGGGCGCCCCGAGGTGCGTGATGAACGAGGTTTTCGACACGCCGAAAACGCCGATCCGGTCGATATCGAATCGGTAGACCGAGTGATCGGACAGCGAGAGATACCGCGTAAACCGCACGGCGGCGGTCGAGACCTGCGCCGCGTTGAAAACGTAGGTCGAGAAGATCGGGTTGTATCCGGTCACGCTCCGCTCGTCCCCGCTGCTGCCGTCGAAATAGCCGTAGTGATCGTTTCGGCACATGGGGATATAGGCGTAGTCGAATACCGCGCCCGCATAGCCGTTGAAAAGGAAGCCCGTGAACTGCGGACGGACGGGTCTCTGCACCGCCTCGGGCAGGTACTGGGTCGAACTGAAATGCAGAACGACCGGCACGTCCTTTTCCGGTTTGACCGGATAGATCAGATCGTACCGGAGCTTGAGATCGATCGGCGTGCCGTCGGCTTTGACGCAATCGGTGATCTCCTCCGCTCTCGTGTAGCCGATCTTGGTATACTGCCCGTTCTTTTCGTCCACGACCGTTCCGTCGGGGTCGGAATACCAGACGGGGTCGCTCCCGTCGATCCCTTTTTGAACGGGTTTTCGGCTTCCGTCCCCGCGGATCCACTTGACCGTCAGATCTCTTTTGAACTTCCGGAAGTCGTTGTTCCAGACGTTCACGATCTTTTCAAGCGTGCCGTCGGTACCGTGCTTGTCGAGTTCGAAGTAGACCGCGTTCAGAAGAACGTCGCAGCCCGACGGGACGACCAGCGCGTCGGAACAGGTCCCTTTCGGCAGGATCGGGTCGTCCGGGAAATACTCCCCGTTTTTGATCGGCTCGATCATCCTTTGCACCGCGTTTTCGAGTGCCGGAGAGACGGCTTTTTCGCTGTTCTTATAATCGAGGACGAATACGATATATCCCCTGTCGAGCATCGATCTCACGATCGCCCTGTCGCTCTCGGTCCCGATCCGATCGGTATTCGTGTTCACGACGTAGATCATAAGCGGGGTCGCGCCGCACGTAGCAAAGCCCGGGACGGCGGGTCCCCGCGACCGATCGTAAAAGACGGTCACGCCGAAGGGGATCCCGATCGTGCCGTCGTCGGGATAGTCCCGCGGCGCACCGATCCGATACGGCGCGAGGATCGGGTCGTTTTCGATCGTGCTCGATACGTGTTTCATAAGGCAGTTCTCCTTGTGCGCGGTCGTTTTTCAAACCCCGCCCCGGAATCGAGGCGGGGCGGGTCTGTCGGTTACGGGACGATATTCGAGAAGTTGAACTTGTCCCAATCGTTTTCGGGAAGCCCGTTTTCGACCGACATATTCGGCGCTCCCGGACGGATCGTGATCGCGGCGCCGGCGGGGGCGGCGAAGGTGATGAATCCGCCGTCCTCGGTCGCCGTGACGACGTCGACCGGAACGCCGCCGGCGCAGACCGTCCAATCTCCCGCCGCGACGCCCGAAACGTAGTATTTCACGGTCCCGGAGCCGGAGGCGGTAAAGGTGAACTCGGTCGTGCGCCTGGTCGCGCTGGTCACGAAGACCGCGACGGTGTTGCCGATCGCGGCGCCCTTTACGACGTCGGTACTGATCGCCGTCGCGACGAGATCGACCGCGTTCGCCGTGTCGAAGACGTACATCGCGTTCAGCAGCTGATCGGTCGTATTGCCGATCGCGGGGCTGATCTCGAGCCGTCCCCAGTAGTTGTCGTTGTGGGAGCCGGAAGAATTGAGTTGGACGTAGTTGTCGACGCCGTTCTGATTCACTTTATAGTTCTGCCCATCCCCGCCGCGCGTCGTGAACGTGACGTCGTTGCCGATCACGTTCTGGATCCGCAGCGTCGCGCCCCCGTTATTGACCTGCATGATCTTGTCGCTTGCGGTATAGCCGTCCGGGACGTAGGGTTCGGTTCTGGTGTGCAGGAGGAAGGTCTTTTTGTAACTCTCCGAGTAGGCGGTGATATTGTCGAAGACGAAGAAATACATCGGGACCTGGGCGTTGTCGGTGTCGTAGACGACCAGCATCCGGCGCGTGACCTCCGATACCGTCGAGGCGGGGTACGCCGCGGCGATATTACCGGCAATATAGGCGTAGGTCGGGGTCGTCTTCGACTGATCGGCGTAGCCGTAGGAGACGCCGGTCACGTCGCCCGTCTTGTAGGTGCTGCTCTGCCAGTTGGAGATGTTCGCATCGGTCAGCCGCTGCTGCCCGCCGGAGTAATAGCCTCCGTCGGACGAGGATCTCGACGTATTGTAGATCAGGAGACTGTTGTGTGCGATGGTCGCCTGATGGTAATACTTGTGGTGGCTGCTTCCGTAATCGTCGTAGACGCCCGCATCGCCCGCCAGCATCGCCTTGTAGAAGATCTGGAACGAGCCGGCGTCGTAGTGGTCGTGGTTCGCCACGGTGCGCTGCCCGATCTTCATCAACACCGCCGCCTGACTTCTTGCCCAGGTGTTCCGGGCGATGATCTGCCCGAGCCAGCCGCCGTTATAGAGGATGAGGTCCATCCCCTCGTGACGGTCCGCCGCCGGCTCCAGTCCGGAGGAGGAGCAGATCAGGTATTCTGCGATCGACGCGGTCTCGGTAATATCGCCGGAGAAGTTGCGGTAACTCGAACCGTACGGCAGATTCGTCGGGTTGCCGCCGCTCTTGTAGTTATGTTCCAGTTGGGCGCGCATGGTCGCGTCGTTGAAGAGATACGACGAGATCAGGGCGATGTGTCCGTAATCGAGGAAAACGCCGTAGGGAGTCTGGTCGTCGCCCGAAGCGAAGCCGTAAAGCGCTCCGTTGTTGACGCGCAGTTCGTAGGAAAAGATCGTGCGGGCGATCTGCTTCATATTCGCTTCGCTCGCGTAGGGGAAATAGCCGGTCGCCGCCTTGACGAGCCAAGCCGAGAAGAGATCGGGGAAATATTTGCTCCGTACGTAGAGCGAAACGCCCTGCGGGATCATTCCGGCTTCGTAGATCCGATTGCGTACCGGAACGTATTCCTCGTAGAACCGTCCGGCGATCATATCCCACCAGCCCGGATACTCGTCGTAGATCGCGATGGCGAACGCGAGGTAGTCGCGCAGGATCCCGAACGACGTGCCGTGACCCGAAACGGCGTCGGCGGAGGTCGGCGGAAAACCGACGGCGTAATCGACCGTCATTCCGACCTTGCAGATCTTTTCCTGTACGCCGAGGACGATCTGTTCCCTGTCGGTCGGCGTCAGAAGTTCGTAGCACCAGTCGTAGACGCACGCGGAAATATACATCGCGTACCCGTAGCAGCGGTGGGCGGTATCGTTGTGACCCGTCCAACTGTCGGTCAGGGTTTTGAGGACGTTTTTGATCGCGTAGATCGCCCGGTAGCCCGAGAGCGGGTTGCCGGTCATCCGGTAATCGAGCGCCAAAGTCTGAATATCCCTCAGGATCGCCGTGTCGTCACCGTCATACGCGTCGTTCGCGATCACCCCGTCGGGAGGCGACGTGAGCGCAGAGGTATAGCCGCTCCGGGCGACCTCCTTCGCGCCTATGAGAGCCTCGCTCAACCCGTCGATGCTCTCCGCAGTGAAGAGGACGCGCGGATGCTGCCCCGTCGTGGGAGAATGCGGCGGCGCCGCGTAGGAGCCGCCGAGATCGGCGCGGACGCTGCCCGTACCGAAATCCGAGCCGCCGAAATTATTTTGGATCTGATTCCTCAGCGCCGGGATCGTGAAGGCGCCGGTCGCAGAGAGGGCGTGCGTTTCGCCGTAGCGGATCCCCTCGCCGTCTTCAACGAAGGGCTTGACGTAGATCGTGGTGTCGAAGTTGAGGTTGTCGATACCGGTCACCTCGAGCGCGACCCACCAGCGCCCGGCGCCGGCTTGGATCAGGTTTCCATTCGCCCAAACGGCAGAATGAACGCTCGACGCCTCCTTTACCCTGCAGCCGTCGCCGTTTATCTTCGGATTGGTATTGGTTTTCGAGAGGACGAAGCCGACCCGTTCATACTCAAGCGAGCCGATCGAAAACAGAAAACGGAGCGCGGTGCTTTCGGACTCCGGGGTATCGCCGGAGATCGATTGCCAGCCGTAATCGTCGATCTCTTTCTTCGGCGCGTCGGCGGAACTGCGGAACGCGAAGAAGAGGACGAGTGCAAGCACGAGAGCCGCCGCGACGATCAAAACCGCAGGCAGCAGATTCTTTTTGACGGACGCGTTTTGCATGGTTTTTTCCTTTCAGAAATTCGGTTTTTTCCACACCGGTTCTCACGATACACTATACACGAGAATCGACGAAAAAGCAAGGGAAAAGCGGGAAACGGTCCGGACGGTCGCGTCTTCGTCATCCGATCCGATTCTCTTGCAGAGTATCAAAACCGTGCGCCGCCCGGACTTTCGCTCGGGCGGCGGGGTGTTCGGTCACGGGATCATTATTCCGCCTGCGCCTCGGACGGCGTTACGGGGAGTTCGTACCATTTCGTCAGGATAGTGTCCAGCTTTCCTTGTTTGTTGGACAGATTCGACTGGTACAGCGACGCGACGTCCGCGGAGGTGCCCGTGTACTCCAGGCCCTTCATCCAGGACCCGCTGGACTTGCCGCTGGTCTGCTCCGCCGTGTCCTCCAGCGCCTTTTCCCGTCCGGAAATGACGTGCTTGTAGATGATGTCGAGCATACGGTCGGTGCCCTGATTGTAGGTCGTGGTCTTGAACTTGGTCACGACCTGCTGGAACTCCTCGCGGATATCTCCGGAGTTCTCGTTGCAGAACTGCAGGAACGCCGAGAGCGCGCGTGCCTTATCTGCCGACGTGTTGACGTTGATCGCGCCGACGTCCGCTATGTTGTGGATCATAGTATTGTATTCCTGTTCGGCTTTGATCTTCGGGATCGGAACGACCGACCAGATCGATTCCATCGTCTGGAACGATTCTTCTTCGAGTGCGCCGAGAACGATCGGCCCCGCGAACAGAAGGGTGTCGGACGCGAACTTCGCGTAGTGTTCTTTCAGATTCTTGCCCGAATCGGGGTTGTAGTTGGTCACGAACGCGCCGCGTCCCGAGAATACGCCCGAAACGGCGTCGAAGACGCTGCCGAGAATGGTGGAATCGTCCTTGTATTTGACCCAGGTCTTGCCGTTGTTCTCGTTGGCTTCGTCCTCGATCACGTAGGTCTCGGTCAACTGAACGCCGGAGGAGTAAACCATCAGCGCCGCCGGCAGACCGGTGTATCTGTCGGTAACGATCCCGAGCGTATCTTCAAACGAGTTGGCTCCGTCGCCGTCGGTATCGACCCACATCGCGGCGCAGAGCTTGCCGAGTCCGTCCCAGGTCCAGTTGCCCTGTTCGACCATGTCGAAGAAGACGACCGAGAGATCCTCGTCCGCGCCGAGCGGTTCGTCGCTCGGCAAAAACGCGGGAGCAAGTTTCGAAGCGTTCGCGTCCATCAGATCGATGTTGAACGGAAGAACGCCCATCGCGCGGAAGAGTTCAAGGAAGTAATCGCCGCCGAGGATGTAGGCGCGATCCCCGGTGAACGAGAGGCTTTCCATCCAGTCGGTCATCCAGCCCTCCGCCTCAAAATCGAAGAAACTGCCGGGGATCGACTTGATATCCTTGAAGGAGCCGGAGGTCTTCATGGCTACGTTGAGGTCGTAGAGCATATCGATAAAGAGGTCGGGAGCGTCCGCCGTGACCGCTCCGACGAGCTGGTTGATACGCCCGGCCTGTTTTCCCCACCCGAGGTCGTCCCAGTGAGAATACTCGAGCGAGAGCCCCAGCAGTTCGGCGGCTTCGCGGTTGCGGTTATAGACCTTTTCTTCAATCAGGGACGTTCCGCCGTCGATGATCTTATCGGGTCCCTCAATGTACTTGTCGTTCTGGGGAATGTTCTCCGACGAAACGTACATATCGTACTGGATCCGGAGGGTCCGGTCGCTTGCCGCGTACGCGGATACGGCGTTTCCGATCGTTTCCCATTTGCTCGTAGTCGTCGCTACGGTCGTGGAGGACGCGGACGACCCCTGTTCGCCGCCGGCGGTCGTCGGTTCCGCCGTCGTGACGTCGGGCGTCTTCTTCCCGCAGGAAGCGAGCGCCGGGACGAGGAAGAGAAGACACAGAAGTAATGCGAGGATACCGTTCAGTTTTTTCATACCTTATTCTCCTTTTTTGTTTTTCGGCGTGGTGATAGGATCATACGATGGGGTTCGTTTGGATCCGAACGATCAACGTCCGGTTATTGCGGGGTCAGGGTAACGGTTCCGGCAGGCGCCGTGAAAACGAGCAATCCGCCCTCTTCGGTCGCCGTAACGGTCTGCGTCTGCCCGCCCGCCGCGACGGTCCATTTCCCGGCTTTCACGCCCGAGACGTAGTAGATGTACTCGCCGGAGCCGCCCGCCGTGAAGGTGAGCGTCGTACTTCTGCGCGTCGCGCTCGTCACGAAGACTGCCGCTACCTTGCCGATCACGGCGCCCTTCACGTCGTCGGTGTCGATCGCCGTCGCCCTGAGGGACGGGCTCTTATCGGCGTCGCAGACGAACATCACGTTCAGAAGCTGATCGGTCGCGTTGCCGGTCGCGGGGCTGATCTCGACTCTGCCCCAGTAGCCGTCGTCGCGATTGTATTGATTGTCGAGTTGGACGTAGTTGTCGACGCCGCCCTTGTTGACCAGATAATTCTGTCCCGCTCCGCCCCGTTTGGTGATCGTGACGTTGTTGCCGATCACGTTCTGCAGAACGAGTTTGCCGCTTCCGACAACCTCCGTCACGGTCTTGCCGTCGATCGTCGGCTCGGTCACGGTGTGAAGCAGGAAGGTCTTCTTGTAGTTGGCGCTCTTCGCCTTGATGTTGTCGAAAACGAAGAAGAACATCGGGACGTTCGGGTTCTTCGTGTCGAAGACGGCGAGCATCCGACGCGTGACCTCGCTTGCCGTCGAACTCTCGTAGGCGGCGGCGATGTTGCCGGCGATATAGGCGTAGTTTGCCTGCGTTTTTTCGGCGTCGGCGTACCCGGCTTCGTAGCCCGTCACTTCGCCGATCTTGAACGTATTGGTCTTCCAGTTGGACAGATTCGCGTCGCCCAACCGTTTCTGCCCGCCGGAATAGTACCCGCCGTTGGTCGAGGCGAGCGACGTGTTGTAGATCAGGATGCTGTTGTGCGCGATGGTCGCCTGATGGTAGTAGCTGTGGTGGTTTTCGTGGTACTTGACGTAGGCGCCGGTGTCGCCCGAGAGGACCTCGCGGTAAAAGATCTGGAACTGTCCCGCGTCGTAGTGGTCGTGGTTCGCGACGGTGCGCTGCCCGATCTTCATCAGGACAGCCGCCTGATCGTTGCCCCAACTGTTGCGGGCGATCACCTGGCTCATCCAGGCGCCGTTATAACGGATCAGATCCATCCCTTCGCGGCGGCTTGCCGCAGGCTCAAGACGCGACGAGGAGCAGATCAGGTATTCGGAAACCGTCGCGGTCTCGGTCACGTCGCCGGAGAAGTCGGTGTAGGAACAGCCGTTCATCCCCCCGCCGTAATCGTATTCAAGCTGCGCGCGCATCGTCGCGTCGTTGAAGATGTACGAGGAATAGAGCGCGACGTGTCCGTAATCGATGAAACTGCCGTCGGGAACGTGGTCGTCGCCGCAGTTGAACCCGACGCCGTGCGTTCCGTTGTAGCGTCCGGGCAGTTCGTGAGAGTAGATCGTGCGTGCGACCTGCTTCATATTCTCTTCGCTCTCGTAGGGGAAGGTCCCGGTCGCCGTCTTGATCAGCCACACCGAGTAGAGTTCGGGAATGAACTTGGAACGGATGTAGAGCGAAACCCCCTGCGGCATCATCTGCGCTTCCAGGAGCGTTTCACGGACGGGGACGTATTCCTGGTAGAACCGTCCGGCGATCATATTCCACCAGCCCGGATATTCGTCGTAAATCGCAATGGCGAAGGCGAGATAATCGCGCAGGATCATGAAGCCGGTCCCGTGTCCCGAAACGGCGTCGGCTTGCGTCGGCGGAAAACCGACGGCGTAGGTGACCGTCATCCCGACCTTGCAGATCTTTTCCTGTACGCCGAGTATGATCTGATGACGGTCGGTCGGCGTCATAAGGTCGTAGCACCAGTCGTAGACGCAAGCGGAAATATACATCGCGAACCCGTAGTAGCGGTGGGCGACGTCGTCGTGCCCCGTCCAGCTGTCGGTCAGGGTTTTGAGAGCGTTTTTCAGCGCGTAGATCGCGTTGTAACCCGAGATCTTGTTTCCGGTCAGTTTATAGTCGAGCGCCAGGGTCTGCATATTCCGGAAGATGTTCGTGTCCTGGATGTCAAAGGCGTCGTTGGCGATCGCCCCGTCGGTCGGAGTGCGGACTCCCTGCCGGAACAAAGTCGAAGCGACCACGCTCCGCTCGTCGTAGAATTCCTCCTTCATCCCCTCGATCGCGTCGGAGGTAAAGAGGACGCGCGGGTGCTGCCCCTTCGTCGGATGGACAGACGGCACGGCGTAGGAGCCGCCGAGATCCGCCCGGACGCTCCCGCTTCCGAAATCGGAAGAAGCGAAGCCGTCGACCTTCGCCTTAACGGTATTGACGGCGGAGATATACTCGTCGTAGGTGACCGCCTCGGTCTTGCCCACTCTATTGCACCGGGTGCAGATCCATTCCCGCACGCCGTCGGCGGTCGGGGTGGGCGGGGTCACGATCCGTCCCTCGCCCGATTCGAGCCGGTGCGCATCCGGGTTGATCGGGATGATTTTCGTGATCCGCTTCGAACACCTTCTGCACTCGTATAATCCCGTACCGGTCGAAAGACAGGTCGCCGAGTCGATGACCTGCTTTTCATACCAGTCGTGTCCGTCGCACTCTTCGTTTTTCGTCTCGCCGCAGATCGTACAGGTAAACATAATCTCTCCTTTGGTCTCTTCTTTCGTTGAGGGATCGCACGTCCCCTCTCTGATCACGCGTCCCTCGTCCCAGACGTGTTCGTGTTCGCCGGACGTCGTTTCGGGCGGGGCGGCGGTCCCGGTCGGTTCGGATCCGCCCCCGCAGGACGCGAGCGCAAGACAGAACGCAAGGCAAAGGATCAGGACGGCGGAAAGAATCAGTTTTCGCATGGTTTTCCTCCTTTATTTATTGCGGGCGGAAACGCCGCGATCGTTTCAAAAGCCGAAGACGAAAAACTATTCCGGCAGGATTCTCCTGTTTTCATATCTCCATTATAGCAAAAAGAAAGGAAAAAAGCAAACGTTTTGCGAAAAAAATTTGCAGAATATCTGCCGCTTGCAATAAGAAATATCTTCAAAATGTGAAAAGTTGTTCCAAAAACAAGCCGATTATCATATAAAAACGGACTTTTGACGGATCGAACCGTTTGGGAAACGATTGCTTTTTGAAAAAGGATTTTGCGTTTCTTTTGTGATCTGCGCGTTCGGTCGAAAGAAAAGAGAGGCGCGAACGGAAAAGAGGCGACGGGTGAAAAAAATCTTCGCGTTTATTGCGTAAATTGCAAAATTGTATTTGTTTCCATTGAAATAAATTTCATTTTATGATATAATGGGAGCGGAAAGACGGGATCCCTTCCCTTTTCGCCCGGAAAAGCCCCTCCTTGCCGGAAGTCCATTCATACGGGAGATCGATTATGAAAAAGAAAAACCTGTTTCTGTTTCCGCTATTGTCTCTTTGCCTCGTCCTGACGGTCTTTGCGCTCGCGTCCTGCGGCGGCGAGGGCGACGAAACCGTCTCCGTGACGACCGCAAACGACGGACCCTACACCGTTACCTTCGTCGCGGGCGAACGCGAGACGACCGTTACGGTCGAACGCGGCGAAACCCCGGTCTGCCCCGAAGAGTTTCTCTCTTGGGAGACCGACGAGCACTACTGTAAAGTGACCGGGTGGGACAAAGAGATCGTCCCGGCGCAGAGCGACGCGACCTACACGGCGACGGTCGGCGAATACGGATTGACGGTCTACGACGTGCTGTTCGTTCTGCCGTTCGGGGTCGTAAGAGTCCCGACGCACGAAGGCGAGACCCCGACCCCGCCGAAGGGGTACGAGACCGACGATACGCAACAATACAAAATCGGCACTTTCAATCGGTGGAACAATGAACTGACCGCCCCGACCGCTGAAAATACGGAGAACGGAAGCAAGAAAATGAGTTACGTACCGATCTACACCTACGAACCGCGCTACGTCGCCTCGCTCCTCTCGGTGAAGGACGGAGCGAAGGGCATCCTCACGATGAGCTACGACGACGGGCTTCTCGGTACCGCGAAATGGGTGAACGAAAAAAACAAGATCTACGGAACGAACGGTTCCTGTATGATGGTCCCGAACTTCCACGGCACGGAACCGAATTACAAAGGCAACCTGAACGAATGGATCGCTCTTTTCGCGGACGGGACGCTCGAACCCGAATGTCACAGTATGACGCACGACCTGGTCCTGCCGAGCGAACGCTGGGGATCCTACGAGGGAAGCAAGTATAACAACATCCGGGAAAACTACGACGTTGAACTCGTGCAGTCGAAGGCGTATATCGAGAAATCGTTCCCGGGTCACACGGTCCTCTGCTTCGCGCCCTCGAACAACACCCTCTCGACCTACAGTTTCAAGTCCGACGGAAACGGCAATTTGGTGAATGACGCAAGCGGCAACCCCATCGTCGTCGAGGACGGCGGCGCGCAAAAGGTCGCTAACGCGACCTATTTCGCCATCCGGCAAGGTCAACGCGGCTTCCAGTCGCTCGATCCCACGTTCGACGACAAACCCGGCGGATGGTACAATCTCTATATGCAGTCGTTCCGGTCAACCACGGATCAGAACGAAAAACTGAGGCTTGGCAAGGGGTACCTCGACGAGACCGTTCAAAAGGGCGCGTGGCTGATCATTATGTGTCACGGGATCACGGCGTCGGGCGAAGGCGGCGACATAAAGCAGTCGTACGCCGACCAGTTCCTCGCCTACGCTTCGAATTACATCCAATCCGGCGAACTCTGGGCGGCGACCTTCGGAGACGCGACCAAATACATTCGCGAGCGGCAGAACACGACCGTCTCGGCGCGATACGAGGACGGCGCCGTCCTCGTCGATATGAAGATCGACCGGACGACCGAGGACGGCAAGACCCTCGACGAAGAGATCTTCAACTATCCCCTGACGGTAGAGGTGC
>CACZAZ010000040.1 GCA_902779285.1 uncultured Ruminococcus sp. | reverse complement strand
TGAACAACTCGGAGAAAACTTCTTCGTGACCCGCAAGATCAACAAGAACTGTCTCGCGGTCTACACCTGTGAGAAGATGGATCAGATCTCGAGCCAGATCAACGCGTTCCCCGATTCCGAGGTCAGCGAGATCAAGGAATTCCTGTTCTCGAAATCCGTACAGGCGACCCCCGACTCGAACGGACGCATCGTTCTTCCCCAGCAGATCCTCGATTACGCGAAGATCAAACGCGACGTCGTGATCATCGGCGCCGGCGATCATATCCAGATCTGGAACGCGGACCTCTGGCGCGAAAACGAGAAGGAACGCGACATCGACAAGATCCGGCGCAATCTCGCCTCGATCGGTCTCTGAACGATGGAAGACCGGGAACCGATATTCTCCCACACGCCCGTTCTGCTCTCCGAGTGTATCGAGGGGCTGCAGATCAAGCCCGACCTGACCTACGTTGATTGCACGACGGGCGGCGGCGGACACTCCTTCGAGATCGCGAAGCGGCTCGGAAGCACGGGACGGCTGATCTGTCTCGATCGCGACGCGGACGCGCTCCGGGCGGCGAAGGAACGGCTCTCCCCTTTCCTCGATAAGATCACCTTCGTTCACGTCAATTTTTCCGAGATCGGATCGGTCCTCGAAGAATACGGCGTCACGAATCTCGGCGGCGTTCTGATGGATCTCGGCTGCTCCGCTTTTCAGCAGACCGAAGCGTCCCGCGGCTTCTCCTACATGAAGGACGCGCCGCTCGATATGCGGATGAACCGGGAGGACGAACTGACAGCCCGCGACGTGGTAAACGGCTATCCCCCCGAAAAACTCATCAAGATCATCGACGTTTACGGCGAGGAACGCTTCGCCTCCGCGATCGTCACGGCGATCGTGAAGCGGCGCGAGTCAAAACCCATTGAGACCACGGCGGAACTTGCCGAGATCGTAACGTCCGCCATACCGAAAAAGATTCGCGCGACGGGACATCATCCGGCAAAGAAGACCTTTCAGGCGATCCGGATCGAGGTCAACCGGGAACTCGACGCCATCTCCCCCGCCATCCGGGGCGCGGCGGACAAACTGATCCCGGGCGGACGGCTCGTGATAATCTCCTTCCAATCGGGAGAAGATAGGATCGTAAAGAACGTATTTTCGGAACTTGCAAACCCCTGTATATGCCCCCGCGACTTTCCCGTCTGCGTGTGCGGACGAAAACCGATCGTCGAGATCGAAACCAGAAAACCTATCCTGCCGAGCGAACACGAACTTAAAGAGAATCCGAGATCCCGCAGCGCAAAACTCCGGATCGCGGCAAAACTTCCGATCACCTGACAGATAAGAGAGGAGAAACGACGTGACTTACAACGCAAATCAGACCTCGGGCGAAACCGGGCAGAACGAACTGTACCTCAAGATGCGGAGCCGCTTCGATTTCAGCGGGAACCGCACCATCGGTGAATTTATGATGGCGAAAGCCGAGAGCGAGGGCTTCGGTCCCGCGAAGGCAAAGAAAAAGGGCGGAGCCGGGATCCGTAAACTTTCCCGCCGCCATCCTTTCGCGTCCGCCGTGGCGCTGCTCATCTCATGCGCGCTTTTCCTGTTCTGCACGATCCGTTTTATGGACGACGTATCAAACAAGGAATACGTGGCGTCCGCCGGTTCTTCCGACAGCGCCGCGATCTCGATCAACACCGTCACCGATCCCGCCGCCGTGCAGATCGTCTTCCCGCAGGAGCAGCAGATCGATACCACGATGGAATAACGCCCCCGTTCAACCGAATATATTGAAAGCGTCCGATTCCGGGCGCTTTCATTTTCGTTTTCGGGGGGATCTATGACCGACCGTGAAACCAATCTGAAAACGTCGTACCCGTCTTCACGCCGGAGGGTCGTCGTTTTCTTTACCGCATTTCTCTTGTTCGGGGCGTTTCTTCTCGTCCGCATTTTCGGAATGCAGACGTTCGGTTACGCCCGCTACTCGCAAATGGTCGAGGAACAGGTGCGTACCGCTTCCCCGCTTACGGCTCCCCGCGGGACCGTATACGCCTCCGACGGGACGGTCCTCGCCTGCGACAAAACGGTCTGGCGCGTCTATCTCTCCCCCGTCGATATCCGGGAGGAGGGCGAACGCGACGGGGTCGATTACGCTGAGGTGATCGCAAACGGGCTCTCCCCCATCCTCGGCGTCGACCGCGACTCGATCCTGAACCGCGCCAAAAAGACCGGCACCCTGGATCAGACGCTCAAACGGAACGTGGGAGAGGACGTTTTTCTGCGTGTGATCGCCTTCGTTTCGGAAAACCGGCTCGAAAAGATGGTACACGCCGATCCCTCGGTCGTCCGCTCCTATCCGCTCGGGACCTTCGCCGCGCACGTCATCGGATTCACGGGCGCAGATCAGCAGGGGCTCTTCGGGCTCGAATACTTTTACGACGAAGTTTTAACGGGCAAAAACGGCGCTCTTCTGCACGCCAAGGACGCGACCGGGCGAGAACTTGACGGGGTCGCCGTTGCGTACCGGGAACCGACCCCGGGCAGCAGTATCGAGACCACGATCGACCCGTATATCGAGACCCGGCTCGAATCCCTGCTTGACGAGATCCGCCGTACGTTCGACGTCCGAAACCGCGTGTGCGGGATCGTGATGAACGTGAAGACGGGAGCGATCCTCGCGATGGCGACGTCCTCCCCGTTCGACTGTAACGACCCGTTCGCCCTCGACGAATACTCTCTCGAAAAGCTGAACGAGTCGGGACTTTCCGAAGACGGCGAGGAATATGCGAAACTGAAAAGCGAACTGCTCTATACCATGTGGCGGAACAAGGCGACGAGCGAACTCTACGAGCCGGGATCGACCTTCAAAATCATCACCGCCGCCGCCGCGCTCGATCTCGGGGTGGTCACGCCGACCGATACCTTCGACTGTACGGGCGCTTTACAGATCGGCGGCTACTCGATCTCCTGCCATAAACGAGGAGGACACGGACACGGCTTTTCTTTTGCCTACGGACTGCAGCAATCCTGTAATCCGACCCTGATGCAGGTCGGAGCGCGGATCGGCGCGGAACGTTTCTACGATTACTTCGTAAAGTTCGGCTACCTTGAAAAGACCGGGATCGACCTGCCGTCCGAGGTGACGGGACTTTTCCACAAAAAAGAGGCGATCGGAACGACCGAACTTGCGACCGCCTCCTTCGGGCAGCGGTTCAAGGTCTCGATCATCGGACAACTGACGGCGATCGCCGCCGTCGCGAACGGAGGGGAGTTGGTCACGCCCTATCTTGTCGAACGGATCGTCGATCCCGCGGGAAAAGTCACGTTCACGCACCAAACCGAGGTCCGTCGGCAGGTCGTCGGAAAAGACGCGGCTGCGACCGTCTCCGCCATCCTGGAGGAGGGGGTTTCGGGGACCGGAGGCGCAAGGAACGCCTGCGTCAAGGGGTACAAGGTAGCGGCGAAGACCGGGACCAGCCAGAAGTTCGACGTCCTCGACGCGAACGGAAACTCCTATCTGCGCGTCGGTTCCTGCGTTGCGTTCGCGCCCTCCGACGATCCGGAGATCGCCGCGATCATCGTCGTCGACGAACCGCAGACGGCAAAATACGGCGCGATCGTCGCGGCGCCGTATATTTCCTCTCTGCTGACCTCGATCCTGCCGTATCTCGAAACACGGACCGACGGCAAACCGACGCCGTTCCCCGTTCCCGCGGATCAGTACGTTTCGCTGACGGTCGGTCAGGCGCTCGCCGCAGCGCGGAACCGCTCGGTCTCCGTGCGTGTGATCGGATCCGGCTCGACCGTGGTCGATCAGTTTCCCGAAGCCGGAACGCCGCTCGATCCGACGACCGGCAGCGTCATTCTCTACACCGACGGAGCCGAGCCCGAGACGGTCAAGGTCCCGCGCGTGATCGGGCTGACCCCAGAGGACGCCAACCGCGCGATCCTCTCCGCCGGTCTGAATATCGCGTTTTTCGGGATCGGAGACCCGCTCGGTCACGCGGACGCGACGGTCACGTCGCAATCGCTCGCGCCGGACGAAAACGTCCCCGCGGGGTCGGTCGTGAAGATCACGGTCCTGTATCCCGACGATCAAGACGACTGAAAGGAGCGTTTATGCAGTTGGATCAACTTCTCTTGGACGGCGATTACGCAGGCGACCCGATCCCCCGGGGGTTGTCTGTCTCCGGGATCGAAAACGACGGACGAAAGGTATATCCCGGCTGCCTGTTCGTCTGTCATACGGGCGCCCGATACGATTCGCACGCGCTGCTGCCGAAACTCGAAGACGCGGGCTGCGCCGCCGCCGTCGTTTCCTGTGAACGCGAGGTCGCGTCCGTTTCGTTCCCCGTGATCCGGGTGCGCGATACGCGTCTTGCGGAGGCGCTCGCCGTCAGCCGGTTTTACGGCTCTCCTTCCGAGCGTCTCACAATGATCGGTGTGACCGGCACCAACGGAAAAACCAGCGTCGCGACGATGATCCGGCACGTTCTGAACGGCGCGGGGATCCCCTGCGGGATGATCGGCACGACGGGCTATCGGGGACTGCCGGGTAAAGAAGACGCGTTCGACGGCTTTCGTACCGGCGCCGCCGCGACCATGACCACGCCCCCGCCCCTGACGCTCTATCCCCTGCTTGCCGCAATGCTGGAAGCCGGGATCACGCACGTCGTGATGGAGGTCTCCTCCCAGGCGCTCGCGCAATCGCGGGTCGCACCCGTCCGTTTCGCGCTCTCGGTCTTTACGAATCTCTCGCCCGAACATCTCGACTGTCACGGGACGATGACCGATTACCTCGAAGCAAAAAAACTTCTGTTCCGGCAGAGCGGGACGGCGGTGGTGAACGGCGATTCCCCCTGGTCGGATCTTCTGCTCGACGGTCTCTTTTGCCAAAGGATCGCATGCGGAACGCTTGCGGGATGCGACGCGCGGGCGGCCGACGTCGTACTCAACGGGTGCGAGGGCATTTCCTTTCTCTACCGCACGGGCGAATGGGTCTTTCCGGTTTCCGTACCGATCCCCGGCGCTTTTACGGTCCAGAACGCCCTGCTCGCGCTGACGGCGGCGAAAGCGCTGGGGGTGCAGACCGAAACCGCGGTCCGCTCGCTTGCGCGTATTCCGACCGTCCCCGGCAGAATGGAGCGGGTCGATACGGCGGGGCTCCCTTTCTCGGTCTTTATCGACTACGCGCACACGGAGGCGGCGCTCCGCTCGCTTCTTAATTCCGTTCGCGCGATCCGCCGTCCCGGAGAACGGATCGTGGTCCTGTTCGGGTGCGGCGGAGACAGAGACCCGTCCAAGCGGCGCGAGATGGGAAAAACCGCGGAGGAACTGGCGGATTTCACGATCGTGACGAGCGACAACAGTCGGAGCGAGGACCCGAAACGGATCATACTTTCCATCCTTTCGGGGATGTCGGATAAAGACCGGCGCCGCGTGATCGTCGACCGTGAAAAGGCGATCCGTTACGCGATAAGCAACGCCCTCCCCGGGGATCTGATCCTGCTTGTCGGGAAGGGGCACGAAAAATACGAGATCACAAGCGAAGGCGTCAAGGAGTTCGACGAAAAGAAAATCGTTTCAGTCGCGCTTGAAGAACGAAAGGCGGGTCATACTATGGAGGCACCAGGCGATGCGGATCAAAACCGGGAAACCGATTGACCCCGGTTTCTTCGGATTCAAGGGAGAGTCCGTTATTTCGCCCGTCACGGCGATCGCGACCGATTCGCGGGAGATCCGCCCCGGGGATCTGTTCCTTGCCCTTCCGGGGAAGAAAACCGACGGCGCCGCCCATATCGCGGAGGCGTTCTCCCGCGGAGCGGCTGCGGTCGTGTCAAGCGGTGACGGAGGCGACCCGCGCGTTCTGAAAACACCCGACCCGCTCGCCCTCATCACCCGCGCCGCGGAGAACTACGCCGAAACCGTCCCGCACAAGACCGTTGCGATCACAGGCAGTTACGGCAAGACCACGCTCCGCGCCGCGCTCGAAACGGTCCTCTCCCCCGTTCTCCGCCTCCGCTGCACCGAGGGAAACGGAAATACCGACCTCGCGGTCGCCCTGACCATTTTCACGCTGTCGAGGGGCGACGAGCTCCTGATCGCGGAACTCGGGATGCGGGGACGGGGCGAGATCGCACGGCTATCGCGGCTCGTCAAGCCTGACGTCGCCGTTATCACTGCCGTCGGGCAAGCGCACGTCGGGCTGCTCGGGTCGGTCGACGCGATCCGTGAAGCCAAATGCGAGATCGCGCTCGGAATAAAAGAAAACGGGATCCTGCTTTACCCCGCCTCGGACGATCCGCTCGCGTCCCGCGTTTCGCGCCTTCCGGTACGGTCGGAGGGCGTTTCGTGCGATCCCGAACGCCGCGCCGCCTTTTCGGTGACGCGGATCGAGAAGACGGGAGAACGAACGCTCGTTTCCTTTGCGGGGCAAAAGACCGAACTCCGGGACGTGATCCTTCCCTCGTCCGACGCGCCGACGCTTTCCGCCGCGGCGTTCTGCTTCTCCGTCGCGGAAATCATCCGACTCGATCCGGAGACGTTCCGGGAGGGACTGACCAAGATCCAACCGCCGCCTCTGCGACGGGAGATCGAAACGATCACGGGCGTATTCTATATCCTCGATTGCTACAACGCGTCGCCCGAACCGACGGTCGCGGCTTTAAGCGAATTGCGAAGATACGGCGGGAAACGGCTGTTTCTCGTTCTGGGAGATATGCTGGAACTCGGCGCCCTGTCGGATATCGCGCACGAAACGGTCGGACGGCGGGCGGCGGCGCTTGCCCCCGAACGGCTGTACTGCGTCGGGGAACGCGCAAAGGGATACGCCAAAGGCGCGATCATAGAGGGGTTATCCCCGGAGCGCGTCCGTTTCGTTTCCTGCGACGGGCTCCCGGAACTCGGCGCGGAACTGAAAAACGCGACGCGTGCGGGCGACGTCGTTTTCATCAAGGGGTCGCGGGTGCTCGCGCTCGAACGCCTCGTTCGGATCGTCAAACAAGCGGTGAACTGACCGCGGAAAGGAAGCGCCGCCGCAGGCGGTAAATAAATGAACGTCGGACTCTGGTTTCTGATCTCCGCTCTGTTCTGCTTTGTCGGGACCGCGGCGGCGGGAAAAATCCTGATCCCCAAACTGATCGAAAAGAAAATGGGACAAAAGATCCTGGCGATCGGTCCCCGCTGGCACATGAAGAAAGAGGGCACTCCGACGATGGGCGGTCTGTGCTTCGTTCTGCCGATCGTGCTTGCGGGCGTTCTCGGTTGTATCGTCCTTCTTCCGCGCGCCCCGCGGCAGTCGGTCACGTTTTTGCTTCTGACCGTTCTGTTTTCTTTCGGGAACGGGGTGGTCGGGATCGTCGACGATCTGGCGAAATTCCGTCACGGAAGGAACGACGGGCTGACCCCGCGGCAGAAACTCCTTTTGCAATCGGTTCTGGCGGCGGCGTATCTTTCGCTTCTCGCGATCTTCGGCTTTCGTCCCGATCTAACGCCCTTCCCCGGTTTTCTGCGCTCCGAGCCGCTCTTCTGGCTGTTTGCCGCCTTCCTGCTGGTCGGGATCGTCAACTGCGCGAATCTGACCGACGGGATCGACGGGCTCGCCGCCTCCGACGCCGCGGTGCTCGCGGGCTTTTTCGGGCTGGTCGGCGCGGGTCTGCTCTCCGAGACGCTCTCGCTTTACGCGGGCGCGATCTTCGGGGGCGCGTCGGGATTCCTCCTTTACAACTACCATCCCGCCCGCGCCTTTATGGGCGACACGGGATCGCTTTTCTTCGGCGCCGCGCTCGCGGGATGCAGTTTTCTTTCGGGTGTGCCGCTTCTGATCCTCTTTGCGGGTTTCCTCTACGTTATCGAAGGGCTGTCGGTCATCCTGCAGGTCGGCTATTTCAAGATCACGCACGGAAAGCGGCTGTTCAGGATCGCGCCGATCCATCATCATTTCGAAGCGATCGGGTGGAGCGAGAATCGGATCGTCGCCGTCTTTTCCCTCTTTACCTTTCTCGCCTCCGCCGCCGCTTACCTGATCCTCTTTCGATGAAAGGACGAAATGCAAACGAAAAGAACAAGCAAGGCGGGCTTCCGCTCGCTTCTCCCGCGATTCCGGGAAGACGGAGAGCCCCTGTTTCACCGAACGCTGCGCGGGATCGATCCGACGCTCCTCCTCCTGATCCTGCTGCTTGCCGCTGCCGGGACGGTCACGATCTTCTCCGCCGGATCCGCCTACGCCGAAAACCGCTATCACAACGGATATTACTTCATAGAACGGCAGATCGTGTGGGTCGTGATCGGGGTCTCCGTGATGCTGTTCTCGCTCCTGCCGTCCTCGCGTTTCTGGTACGCGGCGGCGCCCGCGCTCTACTGCATAACGGTCCTCCTTCTGCTCGCGGTGCTCGCCGTCGGGATCGCGGGAAACGGGGCGCAGCGGTGGATCGGGATCGGACCCCTGACCTTTCAGCCGTCCGAGTTTGCGAAAACGGCGCTGATCCTGATCCTCTCGCGGTATTACGCCGATCATCACGCGCGGGCGCTCGACCGCAAGAACCGAAAGAACGCGTTTCTTTACGGGACGCTTTTTCCATTTCTTCTGATCGGTCTGATCTGCGTTCTCGTCCTTCTGCAAAAGCATCTGTCGGGGCTGATCATCCTCGGCTGCATCGGTCTTCTCGTTATGCTCTTTTCGGGGATCTCCCTCCGGTATATCGGTGCGTTCGGCGGCGTCTGCGGGATCGGAGTCACGCTGTTCGCTTGTCTGACCGACTATACCAAGCGGCGCATCACCATCTGGCTGAATCCTGAGCAGTACCCACTCGACGGCGGCTGGCAGACCCTGCAGGGGCTGATGGCGATCGGATCCGGGGGATTTTTCGGGCGGGGATTCGGGAACAGCGTTCTGAAATACAGTTACGTATCCGAGCCGGCGAACGATATGATCTACACGATCCTCTGCGAAGAGACCGGATTTCTCGGCGCCGCGGGGGTCGTCGTTCTGTTTTCTCTCTTCGTTTTTCGGGCGGTGAAGGTCGGTTCCCGCTGCTCCGACCCGTTTCCGCGCCTCGTCGCCCTCGGGATCGCCGGGAAGATCGCGGTGCAGGTGCTGCTCAACCTCGCGGTCGTGACCAACACCATCCCGAATACAGGGATCTCGCTCCCGTTTTTCAGTTACGGCGGATCGTCGCTCGTTATGCTTTTCTTCGAGATGGGCGTCCTGCTCTCGATCTCGCGCGAAGTTCCCGTACGATAAGGAGATCAACGTGAAAGTTCTGTTTGCCTGCGGCGGGACCGCGGGACACGTCAATCCCGCGCTCGCGATCGCGGATATCCTCAAAAGAAATATCCCCGACCTGTCGGTCGTTTTCGTCGGAACGCCGAACGGGATGGAGAACCGCCTTGTGTCACGGGCGGGTTATCCGATCCGGCATATCCGGGTGCGGGGGCTGCGGCGCTCGCTCTCGCTTGCAAACGTAAAGGCGGGGCTCTCTCTTTTGCGTTCGTTTCGGGAGACGAAGGACGTACTCAAAGAGGAAATGCCGGATCTTGCCGTCGGGACGGGCGGCTACGTCTGCTATCCCGTCCTTCGCGTCGCGTCGTCGCTCGGGATCCCGACGGTCCTGCACGAATCCAACGCCCGCGCCGGGATCGCGGCGAAACTGCTGGCGAAACGCACCGACCTCGCTCTGATCAACTTTCCTTCGGCGGCGTCCGATTTCAAAAAGGCGGGGAAAACGGTGATCTCGGGCAACCCGCTGCGGCGCGAGTTCTATACGCTCTCACGGGAGGCGGCGAGAAAACGGCTGCGGATCGCGGACGGATCGCTCTACCTCGTCGTTTTCGGCGGCAGTCTCGGAGCAAAGAAACTGAACGAGACCTTTCTGCAAACCGTTCCGCGCCTGCTTTCGGCGTATCCGAAACTGACGATCCTGCACGCCGTCGGACAAAAACAGAACGCCGGAGGTGATATCCCGGACGGAAGATACCAAAGAAGCGCCTATATTGACGATATGCCGATCCATCTGACGGCGGCGGACGCCGTGATCTGCCGCGCGGGGGCGATGACGGTCTCCGAGATCGCGGCGGCGGGGGTCCCGTCGATCCTGATCCCGTATCCGTCAGCGGCGGGGGACCACCAGACGAAGAACGCGAGCGAGCTTGCAAAAGCCGGCGCTGCGATCCTGCTGCCGGACGCCGAACTGACGCCGGACGTCCTCTGCGAGCGTCTGACGAAGATCCTTTCAAACGCGGAGGAAAGGCGAAAGATGAGGGCGGCGGCGGCGCGTTTCCGCACCCCGGAATGCGAGTCGGTCATACTCCGGGAGATCCTGACCCTCTGCCCGAGATTAGCCGGGGGTTGAGACTTCTGCCCTGCTTTAAAAGGCATATTCAAATGCAGATGTTAACAAAATGTGAATATTCGGACGTTGCTCTTGCAAATAGTTAGATATTCTTGTATTATAGGTTTGTAAGAGTATGCTTTAAGTCCACCAACATATAGCGGAGGTAACCCAATGGCGTTTGAATACAACGAAGTCATTGATAACGGGGTCAAGATCAAGGTCGTCGGCATCGGCGGCGGCGGCAACAACGCCGTCAAACGGATAATCTCCACAAATATCCGCGGGGTGGATTTCATCGCCGTCAACACCGACGCGCAGGTGCTTTCCTTCTCGAGCGCGTCGCAGAAACTCGTCATCGGCGAGAAGATCACGAACGGCCGCGGCGCCGGATCCGATCCCGAGATCGGCAGACGGTCCGCCGAGGAGAGTATCGAAGATATCCGCCACCTGCTGGAGGGCGCGGATATGGTCTTCGTCACGACCGGTATGGGCGGAGGCACGGGCACGGGAGCCGCTCCCGTGATCGCGAAGATCGCGAAGGAAATGAACATCCTGACCATCGGGATCGTGACCAAACCCTTCTTGTTCGAGGGCATGCGCCGGATGACACAGGCGGACGCCGGGATCGAGGCCCAGCGCCATTACGTAGACTCGCTGATCGTCATCCCGAACGAACGGCTGAAACAGGTCTCCGAGGGCAAGATCACGCTTGCGACCGCGTTCGAGACCGCCGACGACGTTCTCCGCCAGGGCGTGCAGAGCGTCTCCGAGATCGTCAACATCCCCGGCTTCGTCAACGTGGACTTTGCCGACGTCGTTTCGGTCATGAAGGACGCCGGATACGCTCATATGGGCGTAGGAACGGGTCGAGGCGAGGACAAAGCCGCGATCGCCGCGACCACCGCGATCTCCTCCCCGCTGCTTGAGACCTCGATCTCGGGCGCGACCGGCGTTTTGGTCAATTTCACCGCCGCTCCCGACATTCCGCTCGACGACGTTTATCTCGCCTCCACCATGATCGCGAACGCCGCCCATCCCGAAGCCAATATCATCTGGGGCGCCGCGTTCGATCCCGCCCTGCAGGACGAGCTTCGCATCACGATCATCGCGACCGGATTCGACAAGTTGAAAAAGACCGAGGACGAGCCCCAAGGCGCGACTGCGAGCGAGCCCGCCCCCGACGAGACCGCGCAGGAGACCGCCGCTCCTTCCCCCGGCTTCGGACCCGATCCCGCGGCGACCGCCGGGACTGCTCCCGCGGACGGAAACGCGGTCCCGCCGTTTGAAGACGAGATAGACCTCGACGACATTTACACGCTGCTGAACAAACCCAATCGGCATTGATCGCGCGACCGATAAAACAACAAGCGACCGACAAACCGTCGGTCGCTTATTTTGTTTGAAAATGCCGTCTGCCTTGAAATAAAGTCAGATTATAACGTGAATCGGGAGCCCGTCCTTGTATTCGACGGCGCGTTCGCCGCGGATCAGAGGCGAAAGATACGCGATCCCGGCGGGGGTGATCCCGTTGCCCGCGACGTTGATATACTCGTCGGGAACTTTGCGGATGGCGTTGGCGATCTTACCGACCGGACGAAGAACGACCGCGCATTGATAGGGATGATCCGACGTGCGTTCCAGCGCCGCCATCATGCCGCTCTTCCCCTCGACCGCAGCCCCGACCCCGCTTGAACCGAGGAGCGCGGCTTCGCAAAGGTCGGTCTCCGACGCCAGGTGCGCGGCGCATCTTTGCGGGAGCGAGAGTTCAAAGGAACGGACCTTGCAGCCGAAGGTCTCTTTGACGAATTGCTCCAGTACCTTGCCGGCTCCCGCGAGATACTTGTGACCGAACGCGTCGGCGGCGCCGCTCTGGGCGCCCTCGCCGATATACCGCCCCTCCGGGGAGCGGATACCTTCGGAGATCGCCACGACAAGGTTCGGATGCCGCTTGAACGCTTCGCGCAGGTCTTCGGTAAACCGCTCGAAGGTGAACGGGCGCTCGGGAAGATAGATCAGATCGACCCCCTCCCCCGAAATCGCTCCCGGAAGGGCGGCGGAAGCGGTCAGCCAACCGGCGTCGCGCCCCATGATCTCGACCACCGTGACGGCGGGAACGCGGTAAACGGCGCAGTCGCGGACGATCTCGGAGAGCGTGACCGCCACGTATTTCGCCGCCGAGCCGAATCCCGGCGTATGGTCGGTGTCCGCTAAGTCGTTGTCGATGGTCTTCGGGATCCCGACGACCCGCATCTCGTAATCGACGGTCTCAAGATACGCCGAGAGTTTCGCCACGGTGTCCATCGAGTCGTTGCCGCCGATATAGAAGAAATAGCGGATATCCTTTTCACGGAACTTTTCGATCAGCCCGTCGAAGAACGCCCTGTCCTTTGCGGGATCGGGCAGTTTCTTCCGACAGGAGCCGAGCGCCGCCGCCGGGGTCTGTTCCAGAGAGCGCGGGGATCGCGTCGGCGTTAGAAAGAACGCCCCGGATCACACCCGCCAGACTCGCGTTGATCGCCGCGGTCGGTCCGCCGGACTGACCGACGACCGCATTTCCTTTCAGTCGGCTCATTTCTTCTCTCCTTTGCCGTATTCTTTCGATTTGATCACCGTTTGAAAATCCTTTTCGGTGAAGCGGTATTTCTTGTCGCAGAAGCGGCATTCCGCCGTCAGTTCGCGCTTGCCGTTCTCCTTTTCCTCCTCGTCGAACAGTTCCGCGATCTTCTCTTTCCCGAGCGAGCGGATCCCGCGCTTCATCCGTTCCCGCGAGCAGGTGCAGACGTAGTCGACGTCGATCGTATCGAACGGATCGAACTCGATCCCGTCAAACGCGATAGCGGCGATCTCTTCAAGCGTTCTGCCCTCGTCAAGCAGCGACGAGACCGACGAAATACGCGGAACGTTTTCTTCGATCTTATCGACCGTCGCGGGGTCGGGAAACGGAAGCAGTTGGATGAGCACCCCGCCCGCGGCGCGGCAGGATCCGTCCGGGGCGACCAGAACTCCGAGAGAACAGACCGAGGGGATCTGTTCGCTCTCGGCAAAATAGCGGGTGAAATCCTCCGCGATCTCGCCGGAGACCAGTTCCACGGTCCCGGTGTGCGGTTCCCCGTCCCCGACGTCGCGGACGACGGTCAGAGATCCGCGCCCGACCGCCCCGCCTACGTTGAGTTTGCCGTTCGTCTTTCTCGGCGGATCGGCGGCGGGATTCTCGATATACCCGCGCACGCACCCGTAGTAATCGGAAACGGCAAGCAGCCGCCCCGCGGGTCCGTCTCCCGCGATCGAGACCGTCAGAGAGTCGTTTTTTTCGCCCAGCATGCTCCCGAGCATGGACGAAGCGGTGAGAAGCCTTCCGAGAGCCGCCGTCGCCGTAGGTGCGGTTTTATGGACCTTGTGCGCGTATTCGACGATCCCGCGGCTGTCCGCGACGACGATCCGGGCGCTCCCGTCCTTTGTCATCCCCCGCAAAAGGCGCGAGGGGATCTTTTTTTCGTTTTCCATTTTCATTTCTCTTTCAGTTCTTTTTCGCCCGCGCGGCGATATACCAGCGATCCTCGTCGCCCGCGAGATTTCCTTCGTAGGGCGCGGGATAGCAGCCGATCCACTCGAAGCCTGATTCGTTCAAAAGCGCTTGCAGGGTCTTCAAAGAATACATCCGTTCGCGCTCCAGCGCGTCGTAGCGGCGGTAGTTCCCCTTTCCTTCTTCCCGGAACAGAGTGATCCGGAAATCGCAGAGCCCCCGCGCGTAATAGTTCTCCCAGGTGCAGAAAACGCCCGGCGCTTCAAAAACGTAGGTCTTGTCGGAGTAGACCGTCTCGAACTTGCGCTTGGAGTTCACGTCGAACAAAAACAGTCCGTCGGGATTCAGATAATTATGCACGAGCGAGAAGCATTTGCGAAGATCGGTCCTGCTCGTCAGGTGATTGACCGAATCGAGGCACGAGACCACCGCGTCGACCGTTCCGTAAAGCTCGAAAGCCGTCATATCTTGCAAAAGCCACAGGATCCGGGACGAAACGGCGTCCCCCGCAAGCTCCGCGGCTGTGCGCGCGGAATCGAGCATCTCGGGGGAGCGGTCGACCCCGATCATATCGTAGCCGCGCTTCGCGAGTTCGAGCGTCATCCGTCCGGTCCCGCACGCGAGATCAAGGACGTCCCTGACCTCTCCTTTCGCATATTTCCGGAAGAACGCTTCAAGCCCGTCCGCCCAGGCGGCGTAGTCGAGTTCGGCGTTCCACCCGTCGTAATACGGCGCGAGGATCGAATACACGTCAGGCATCGAAGCACCCTCCCTCTTTTGAGAAACGCAGGATCACTTCACGGAGAGAGAGCCGGTCGCACGCGAACGCGCGACGGAGCAGTTCTGCGGGCAGGCAGTCGTCGTATTTCTCGAAAACCGGGCATTCCCCGTCCCCGACAAGCGAGAGCGGGTCGATCCCCTCGGTCCGAAGTTTATCGATCAGGGCGGACTCGAGCTTTTCGCCCGCGCCGTCCTTCGCCTTAAAGGTTATGAAGCAGCAGCCCTCGGACGCGACGTCGGAGATCCCGAACTGTCCGGCGTTTTTGGCAAGGTAGCGGCGGATCGTACGGAACGCGCGGGTCCCGAGCCACGG
>CACZAZ010000039.1 GCA_902779285.1 uncultured Ruminococcus sp. | reverse complement strand
TTCATGAAGCTGCTGACCAGCCACCTATAAGGCTGGCACCCAATGCGCTGCTATTCCAGTCCGCGGGAGCGGAGGAGACCTTCCGATCCTTCTCCGCCGAAATGAAGGAGAAATACCCCGACCTTGACCTCTATCTCGGTGCGGAGATCCTCTACCATCAAAGGATCGCGGATTCGATCAGCCGCGGCGTCTGCCGGACGCTGAACGGGACGCGCTTCGTTCTGATCGAGTTTTTGCCCGACGACGACGGCGACTTTATCGTCCAGTCGGTCGAAGCGGTCGCGGCGCGGGGCTATACGCCGATCCTCGCCCACGCCGAACGCTATCACAGTTTTCTGTCCTGCCCCGGTTACGCTCTCTCGCTCGCGGAACAGGATATCCCCATTCAGTTGAACGTCCGCTCGGTGACGGGCGGAAACGGGAAAAAGGTCAAGAAGTTCTGCCACCTTCTCTTGAAAGCGGGCGCCGCCGCCGTGATCGCCTCCGACGCGCACGACCCCGAATACGCCGACGCGCGGCTTTCGGAGGGATTCCGCTACGTCTCGTCGAAATACGGCGAAGAATACGCGCGCGCGCTCTTTTGCGATACGCCGCGCTTTCTGCTCGGACTTGACCCCGAAAACTGACGTTCGGATTTTTCCCCGCAAAAACCCCCGTCCTTTATCATAAAAACGCTCCCCGGGATCGAACGATCCCGGGGAGTTTGTTTGGTTGGTTTATCTGGCGGAGGACCACTTGTCGTCCCGCGCCGCCCGGTCGATATCGACCACGGGGCGTTTCCGTTTCTTCACAACGGGGGACGCGAAGTCGTAGAGCCGGGGTTTGGACCTGCTGAAGATCCGGGCGAAGAATCCCTTTTGGGACTTGTTGAACGCCTTGATCTTCCGGCGGAGGTACTTTTCTTCGGCTTTCTTCTTCTCGGAGTAGATACCGCCCCAGAGGAGACTGCGGATAAAGAACTTCTCTTCGGTTTCCTCTCGGATGAAGTCCGCGACCGCCGCGAACTCGGTGTCGATCTCGGTCTCCACCTTGCTCTCGGAATCGAGATCGTACGGGATCTTGTTCTTGACCGAGAAGACGACCCTGCCTTCACGGATCAGCGCGGTGCAGAGGAAGCCGTCGGTACGGAACTTCAGGACGGCGTTGCCCTTTCTCTGCGCCTCCTTGGTCTTGAGCGCGGAGAAGAGGAAGAATTCGGGAGTCTTCGGCTCGTCGGTGACGAATCCGGCGTCGGAGAGAAGATCGAAGAACGTATCGGCGTAAGCGGCGTCGAACGCGGAGATAAGACCCTCCGCCGTTCCTTCTTTTTCGTTCACCGAAAGGACGGTCGCCATACTCTTCGCGTCGGCAAGACCCGCTTCGGCAAGAACGCCCGGGATCTCTTCGCGGATCGCGGAGTCGGCTTCGTCCTTCGACGCTTGGACCGTCGTGATCACGTTCACCGACGCCTTGTGGTCGATCACCAGCGCAAAGCGGTCGTTCTTCTTGGTCACGGTCGCGTCAAACAGCCGTTTGATCGCCTCGGCAAGTCCCGCGCGGTCGGTCACGACTCCGTCGCAGACGAAGTTCGAGATATCGACGCGGTTCATTCTCTTCTTGCGTCCGGTGACCTCGATCCGTCCGCCCGAGACAGCGATCAGCCGCTTGAAACTGCCGAGCTGTTCGGTCTCTTCCTTGCCCGAAACGAAGATCGGTTTGTCGCCGTCGGCGCCCTCGAAGTCGGAATGCACGCCCACGTAGATCCCGTCCGCGGGAGAATACGCGCCGTGGGCGATCACGTCGTGCGCCGGCATCGAGTCGGGCAGATCGCTCCAGCCGGAGAAGGTCAGAGCGTGCCGCTCGGGTGCGGCGGCGGGACCGATCTCGGAATCACATACGAGTTTCCGGTCGGGGATCGCGACCCCGTCGGCGGAGAACGAAAGCAGATATTCCTTCGGCGTCATGGTCCCGCTGACCTCTACGTCATGGTCGGGCATCACGGAGGGCAGTCCGATCCAGCCGGAAAACTCGTAGCCCTCGGGGACCGACGGCGTCATGGACGGGCTGACCTTGACGGTCTCTCCCTCGCGGAACTTGTCGTCGCCGTAGAGATCGCCGTCGAGGACGTAGGTAACGCGGTAGACCTTGCGCTCGAACCTCGCGACGTAGACCGCGTCGTGATCGGGCATCTTCCCGGTGTAGCCGTCATAGCCGACGAACTCATAGCCCTTCGGCGTCTCGGGTTCCGGGGCGAGCAGGGGCTCTCCGGCGCGGAGTTTTCCCGACAGCAGCACGTTTCCCTCCGAGAGGAAGGTGTACTTGCAGATATTGTCGCGGAAGACGGCGTCGACCGTAAAGTCGTAGTCGGGCATCTCGTCGGCAAAGTTCTTCCACTCGACGAAGACGCGTCCCTCGACCGCCGGGGCGGAGAGCTGCTTGATCTTCGCGCCGATCGGATAGAGTTCCCTGTGATAGAGGGCGCCGTCGACGCGGTAGGTGATGAAGTGGAACGCGGGATCGTACTTTCCGGTCACGAACAGGTCGCGCGCCGGCATCCGCTCGGGCAGTCCGCGCCAGCCGGCGAAGACGTAGCCGTCCTTTTCGGGGACCAGCGGAGGCGTGATCCAGGCGCCCGCGGCGATCCGCTTGGTCGCGACGGGCACGTTTTCGAGGATGTAGGTGACTTCAAAGTACTCGGTGGCGTATTTCGCCTCGACCGTCAGATCGCGGGACGGCATCACCGAAGGCAGACCGACCCACTCGATGAACTCGGAGTGATCGGGCTTGTTCCCGTTGATCGGAACGACGGGGTCGCCGGGGAGGTACTGCTCGGTCGCGAAGACTTCGCCGTCCGCCATAAAGGTCAGGGTGAATTTCTCGGGGCGGTAGGTACCCGTGACCGTGAAATCGTAGTCGGGCATCACGCGGGAGTAGTTCTCCCATCCCGAGAAGGTAAAGCCGTCGATCGCGGGCGGATTGATCTTCGGCACCACGTTGCCGACGGCGACCGTCTCGGTGCGGTAGACCTCTCCGTCAAGCAGATAGGTGACCGTGTGCGCCGAAACCGTCGATTTGGCGTCGATCGTAATATCGGCGTCGGGCATGGTCTCGGGGATCTCACCCCGGACGTATCGTTTGGTCGCGTCGTCGGGCAGATCCGGGCAGACGATCTTCTCCCCGAAAGCGAACTCGCGGGTCTCGAACGGCTCGCCGTCGAGCGTAAAGGTCACGGTATGGCGGTTCGGGATCATCTCGCCCGTGACGTTGAAACTGTACGAGGGCATCTCGTCGGCAAGATTCCGCCAGCCGGTGAAGGTGTATCCCTCTTTTTCGGGCACGGCGGGAGCCGCGATCGGGTCTCCGAAACGGATCTTCTTCTCCGCGAGCACCTCTCCGTCGAGGAGGAAGGTCACGGTCTGAAGTCCCTTGGCGTAGTCGCCCCTGACCTCGGTATCCTCTCCCGGGAAGGTCTCGGGAAGTCCGATCCAGCCGGCAAAGTCCATTCCGTCCTTCTCGGGCGCCTCGGGGATCCCCTCGACGGGAGATCCGACGAAGCCGGAAACGCTCGCAACGACCTTGCCGTCCACCGTGAAGGTGATCGCGGTCTTGCGGATCTCGGTGTTCCCCTCGATCGTCAGATCGTGAGAGGGCATCGTGTCGGGGCATTCGTTCCAGCCGAGGAAGCGGCGCTCGGACGGGATCTCGGGCGCGGGCGCGACCACGGGATCTCCGAACGCGACCTTGGACTGCGCGATAGTCTCTCCGTCAAGGACGAAACGGAGCGTATAACTGGTTTTGTGGGTGTAGTTGGCAAAGGTGAGCGATTCCGCCGGCATGACCTCGGGAACGACGCCCCATCCGTCCGCCTCGTATCCCTCGGGAAGGTCGGGATCGGGGGGCAGCGGGATGGGATCTCCGGCGGCGATATCCTGTTCGAAAACGGGCTTGCCGTCGAGGAGGAAGGTAAGGCGGAAAGAGGATCCGATCAGGGTCGCGTCAAAGGTGACCGCTCCCGCGGGCATAGTCGCGGGAAGATCGCCCCAGCCGGAGAACCGATACCCCTCGGGGACGTCGACCTCGGGCGGGATGACGGGAGACCCGTAACTGACCTCGCGGGAATAGATCGGCTCGCCGTTCAGTTTGAAGGTGAGCGGATAGGCGATCGGGGTGTAGCCGGAGGCGATGGTCAGATCGTGCGCCGGCATGGTCGCGGGAACGTCGCCCCAGCCGTCGAAGGTATAGCCCTCAAGCTCGGGGGCTTCGGGGACCGAGATCGGGGAATCGAACTCGACCGATCCGTCGTAGAGCGTCTCGGTACCCGCGAGGATGGTCAGCCGGTAGTTGTTGATCGTGAAGATCCCGTCGAAGACCAGATCCTCCGCCGGCATAACGTCGGGGATCCTGCCCCAGCCGGAGAAGGTGTAGCCGGTCTTTTCGGGCAGAGCGGGCGCGGGGATCGGATCTCCCGCCGCGACCTCGCATTCGGTGACGACGTTCCCCTCCGCGCGGAAGGAAACGGTGAACGCCGTCGCGACGTAGCGGCCCTCGATCCTGATATCCTCCGCCGGCATGGTCGCGGGGATCTCGTCCCACTCGAATCTCGCGCCGTCGCGTTCGGGCATTTCGGGAACGATCAGAGCCGAGCCGAAGGGGGCGCTCCCCTCCGCCACGGTCTCGCCCTCGCAGACGAAAGTATAGGTGAAGGAACCCGCGCCGTAGCCGCCCTCCACCGTCAGGTCGGACGAGGGCATCGTCGCCGGGATCTCGCTGCTCCACGCAAAGGTCTGTCCGGGTCTGGTCTCGGGCGTCGGCACCGTGATCGCCGCGCCGAAGGGCAGGGTCTCGGACGAGATCTCCTTCCCGTCTATCATAAAGACGAGACGGTAGAGGTTCAGGGTATAAACGCCGTTGACCGTGAGGTCTCCCGCGGGCATGGTCTCGGCGGGATTCTCCCACGCGAAGGAATATCCCTCTTTTTCGGGCTGTTCGGGCAGTTCGATCGCGGCGCCCTCCTCGAGGATCCTGCGCTGCACGATCTCGCCGTCGACGACGAAGGTCAGGGTATAGGTCAAAACCTCGGGCTCGACCTGCGCCGGGGCGGGCTCTTCCTCCGCGGGGGCGGTCGAGCCGTGGACCGTGAAGTCGTGCATCGGGACGGTCTTCGGCGCGTCGGTCCAGCCGAGGAACCGCTTGCCCTCAAGGTCGGTCGGGATCTCGGGCTCGAACTCGGATTCGTAGGGGAGATAGGCGGTGCGCCACGCCTCGCCGTCGATCTCGTAGTCCACCCGGAAACGGGCGGGATACATACTGGTGATCGCGGTGATGTCGTGATCGGGCATCGTGTCGGGCAGGTTGCGCCAGCCGCTGAAATAGTAACCCGGTTTGACGGGTTTCGCTTTTTTGTTGATCTTATCGCCGATACGGAGCTGTTCGTCCATGAACACCTCGCCGTCGACGATCCGGACCAGCCGGAAGGTCTTCATCTCGAGACGCCCCTCGACCGTAACGTCGTGGTCGGGCATGGTCTCGGGCAGCCCCTCCCAGCCCGAGAAGGTGTAATGATCCTTCTTCGGGTAATCCATCGGCTCGATCACCGATTCGTAGGGGACCATCACCGAAAAACTGTGGCGGTCGTTGACAACGTAGGTCAGGCGGTAGGAATTGTTCTCGTACCGTCCGTTCACCGTCAGGTCCTCGTCGGGCATGGTCTCGGGCAGTCCCTCCCAGCCGGCGAAGGTCGCGCCGTGCTTCTCGGGGACCTCGGGCGACTCGGTCGGGCTGCCGAACGCGAGCCGCCGGCGGGAGAACTCCTCGCCCTCGAGCATATAGACCAGATCGTGGCTCGCGGGGGTGAAGGTCCCCTCGATCACCACGTCGTGATCGGGCATTTTGTCGGGAAGGTTGCTCCATCCGCTGAACTCGAAGGTGCCCTTGGAGGGGACGGCGACGGACTTTAAGGACTCTCCCTTCGCGTACCATTCCGCGAAGCAGACTTTTCCGTCGACCTTGTAGATCAGGCGATAAAGCTCCTTATGATCTCTGTTCGACATTCGTCAATCCTCCAGTCAAGCTTCTACGTACTTCGCGGTCACGGTCACGTCCTGTGCCGGCATGGTCTTCGGTACTCCTTCCCAACCGTCGAAGCGGAAACCTTTCTTTTCGGGCGCCTCGGGGAGGACCGGCTCGGCGCCGTAAAGGACCTGTACGCGGTCGACCTCTTCCCCGTCTACCTCGCAGATCACGCGATAGCGCCTCAGGTAGTACTTGCCCTCCGCACGGACCTCCTCGTCGGGCATGGTCTTCGGCAGGTTGCGCCAGCCGCTGAAGACGTATCCCTCTTTCGCCGGGACCTCGGGAGGCGTGATCGCCGTTCCGTAGTCGAATTCGTCGGAGAAGATCTCTTTTCCGTCAAGGGTGAAGGTGATAGGATGGCTGTTGATGTTGAAGTAGCCGTTGAAATCGAGATCGAAGTCGGGCATGGTCTCGGGAATATCGCCCCAGCCGGTGAAGGTGTAATGCTCTCTGCCCGGTTCGGGGATCGCGCGGATGGGCTCCCCGAAGGCGACCGTCTTCTCGAAACGGTACTCGTCGTCGACGTTGAAGACGACTTTGTGCTTGTTGGGTTTGAAGGTCCCCTTCATCGTCAGGTTGGACTCGGGCATTCTCTTATAGCGCTTGCCCCAGCCGGAGAAGGTATAGCCCTCCAGTTCGGGATTCGGGAGCGCGGTGAGGTCGGCGCCCGGCTCGAACTGATAAACGGCGTAGGTCTCGCCGTTCATAATAAGGGTCAAAGTAAAGGTGTTGGCGGCGAAGGTGCCGTTCACCGTCAGGGGGTGCGCCGGCATCACGTGAGGAAGCCCCTGCCAGCCGCTGAAGGTCAGCCCTTCGCGCTCGGGGCTCGGGAGAGGCGTGATCTCGTCGCCGTAGGTCACCATGGCGTGATCCACCTCCACGCCGTCGATCTGATAGGTCAGACGGAAAGAACCGCGGACGTAGACCGCCTCGATATTGAGGTGCGACTTGGGCATAAAGACGGGGTGATCCTTCCACTCCTTGAACTCGTAACCGGGTTTCTCGGGTGCTTTGATGATGCGGATCTTCTCGCCTTCCTTCAGGAACTCGGTGTGAACGACGATGCCGTCCACCAGGTAGTTCAGTCTCTTCTGCTTTGCCATCTCAAATTCCTCCCGTTGATTTTCCGCCTTCTCGCCCGTGCGCGCGAGCAAAACGACGGAACGTATTGTGGTTTAATAAAATTATATCATATAAAATAACGAAAATCAAGATGAAAAAGGGGGGTTTTTTATCTTTTTTTGAAGAATCCCCTCTTTTGAGACCCGAAAAAACACAAAGTCCGAAGGATCCCGGAGAGCGGAAAGCGGTTGACAATTTCGCGCGGGGTGGTATAATAGTGCCGTAAAGAAACGGGGGAACGCCATGAAAACCTATTCGACCGTACTGTTCGATCTGGACGGAACGCTGATCGACACCTCGGAGGGTGTGATCGGCTCCGCGCATTACGCTCTGGAAATACTCGGCTATCCGAAGCCGTCTTTTCGCGACTGTCTTCCCTTCCTCGGCCCGCCGCTCCCCTACGGCTTCGGGGTCGTGTGCGGGGTGAAGGAGAGCGATATCCCGCGCGCGATCGAGGTCTTCCGCCGCCGGTATATCGGGGAGGAATGGTATCTCCGTTCGGCGGTCTACCCGGGGATCCCGGAACTGCTCGCAAAACTCCGGCAGGCGGGAAAAAGGATCGCCGTCACCACCTCGAAACTCCAGCTCGCGGCGGATAAGATCTTAACGAAACTGGGGTTGATCGACTTTTTCGACCTCGTCGTCGGATCGACCGAGGGGAAAGACCGAAGCACCAAAGAGGGGGTCCTCCGCTACGCGCTCGACGCCCTCGGCTGCAAACCGGAAGACGCGGTGCTGATCGGCGACCGGCGCTACGACGCGGAGGGCGCGAAAGCCGCCGGGATCGACTGTATCGCCGCGCTCTGGGGATTCGGGGCGCGGGAGGAGTTCGACCCCTACCCCGCAGCCGCCCTCTCGGACACGCCGGAGGACGCGGGGAACTTCCTGCTTTCCCGGCAGTAAACGCCCCCTCCGCGAAAACGAAAAAAGAAGCGGACGTCGTGCGACGTCCGCTGTTCTTTTTTTGAAAGCTTACGCTTTCTTCTCCGCCTTTTCGGCTACGATCTGTTCGCCTTTGTAGGTCCCGCAGTTGCTGCAAACGCGGTAAGCAAGATTGTACTCGCCGCACTTGGGGCACTTGGAGAGCGTGGGGGCTTCGAGCTTCCAGGTGCTGGAGCGTCTCTTGTCTCTGCGCGCCTTGGAAACCTTTTTCTTCGGTACTGCCATTGCGTTTTACCTCCTATGACAACGATCTGTCGATCTTTGTGAACTTACTTGTCCTCGGTTTTTTGCTTTTCCTTTTCGCGGAGCCGTTCCAGCACCGCCGAAAGAGGAGAGAGCCGCGGGTCGGTCTCGTCGGCCTTACACGAACAGGGACCCTCGTTCAGATCCTTGCCGCACGTCTGACAGAGTCCCCGGCAATCCTCCCTGCAGAGCACCCGCGAGGGGAACTCGGAGAGCAGGAGCGAACGCGCCGGTTCGTCAAGATCCAGAAAACCGTCCTCGACGATCGCGTACTCGTCGATCTTGTCCTCGTCAAGTCCCTCCAGCATCTTCGGTGTGGCGACCGTCTTCTCGAGGCTGAACCGATAGGTTCCGGCTACGTCGGCAAGACACCGGGCGCAGGGTGCGACGAAATCAAGGGACAGATCAAGACGCAGCCGCATATAGCCCGCGGAATTGACGACCTCGCCGCTTGCCTCCATGGGAGAAGGAAAACGAACGCCGTAAAGAATGCTGCCGGGGTCCTCCGTATCGTCGGGCGGGTCGAGGGGGAATTGAAAAGGGAGCGTGCGGCATTCGCCCGCCAGCAGTGTCCTCAAATCAAGTTTCACACTCTTCCTCCCGGTCAAGGATCGGACGTAAACGAGGCGCGACCGGGGCGTTTTCGGATAGTTCGCCCAAAGTCACGGAATATATTATACATAACCCGCCCGCGGTTGTCAAGTCTTTTTTTCGGGTTTCGGAATGATTTTTCCCCCTGCGGGGGATCCCTCCTGCGAAGCGGTCGGGAGATCCCGTCGAAGGCGGGGCGCGGAAACCGCGGTCCGAGCGCAGGGGGGCGGTGTGCAAAAAGCGAGCGGATACGGAAAAATCCGATCCCCGCGGCGATTATTTTTCCGGTTCGCCCGAGACCGTGAACGTCAGCGCAGCGCGGCGGCGGTCGGAGGGGAGACGGTAGCGGATATGGTACTGGGGAGGCATCTTCACGGCGTACTCCTCCGGCTCTCCTTCGTTCAGCCCGACGGCGAACGCGTCGGTGATCTCGGGCGGTCCGTCGATCCCCTCGGTCGGGCGGCAGATCAGCGTCACGCCGCGGCGGGTCACCCGGAATCCGTCGCCCACGATCTCGGGGCGCGACAGGGTATGCAGGCAGAGTGTGACCTCCCCCGGCGTATCGAGCGAGAACGCGTCCGAAACGGTAAGTTCGCCGTCCGTGAGCGCAAACTCCCGTTTCCACTCGACCGGGACGGGATAGGCGCCGCCCGCCTCGACCGCGGCGGAAAGCGTCGTCCCGTCGTCAGACGCCGAAAGGATCCGTCCGACGGCGCGGTAACTGTTCTCGAACTGCCCGACGCCCGAAAAGAGCGGGACGTTGTGCGCCCGTGAGGTATTGGTCCATTCCCGGTGGTGTTTCGTTCCGTAGCGCCGCCCGAAATAGCCCGACGGCGAGAGCAGCGCGACCCCGCCGTAAAACAGCGCGAAGCCGCCCTGATCGGGGTGACGGTGGGAATCCGAGCCGAATTTCGACGCGCGGATAAGACAGACGAGGTTTTCCCGCGGGCGCTCGGGTTTGGTGCGCAGGGCGATCAAGCCGGTATCGGGAAAGACGGTCAGCCGACCCGGCTCGGGCGCCGCCGTTTCGCGCGGCGTCGGCAAAAACAGGTCGAGCAAATGCAGTTTGTAGTACGCGGGGGATTCGAGTTCCCCGCTTCTCTTTTCGGCGGAGGGAGGTCCGAAGCGGCGGGCGTAATAGCGATAGGGATTCTGCGCGAAGAAGCCCGGCCACTCGGCGTCGTCCTCCCCGGGACTCCAGTAGCCGTCCCCAAAGGGATGATTTTCCGCCGCGGGGTCCGCGAAGGTCAGAAGAAAACGGGTCAGATTGCGGTAGAACGGACGGGCGAAAAGACTCTTGCCCGAATAGCGTTCGACCGCCGCGAAGAACGGAAGATACCAGCGAATATAACTGGTCGCGTAGAAGGGTCCCTCCGCCCAGCCGCCGTCCGCGCCCCCGTAGTGCGGGAAGATCCCGCCGTAGACCGTCAGGGCGTAGGAAAGCCAACCGAGAACGGTCTCTCGGTCCGCGGCGTCGGAATCCGCCAGGATCAAAGCCGCCTCTCCGAGATACGCGGGGAGGCGACCCGCGTGGGAGTCCCCGGGGTGGGAGAGATAATCGAGCGAACGCAGGCGGTTTTCACATTGGCGGGCGTACGCCGCGATCGCGGTTTCGACGAGCGCGCGTTCCCCATCCGAAAGGATCGGATAGAGCAGATCGTAAACCGACGGCAGGCAGCGGCAAAGCGACAGCCCGATCTCGTCGCACGGTCCCTCGAGCGAACATTCGGCGCCGGGATCCCACGAAACGAAGGTCAGGAGCCGTTCTTTCGCGGCTCCCCCGCAGGTCTCGTCCCCGAACAGGGCGTAGCCGAGCGCCAGCGCGACGAGGTCGCGGTCGCACGCCACCCGGAAAAAACCGAAATACTCCCGGTACGGGAGCGCGGCGGGGTCGTGCAGAAAGCGCGGGGGCTCCGGGATCGGGTCGCGGAGCGCGAGGGCGACCGTCCGTTTCAGGGTCTGGGCTTCGGTTTTGCGTTCTGCGAGAAGCCCCGGAACGTCGGCTTTCAAAAACAGGTGGCGCGGACGCTCCGCGGGGATCCCGGCAAGCACCTCCTCCGCCGTCGGACGGAGGAACGGGATCGCGTCGGGGGAGACCGTAAAACTCTGCTCTCCCCTGTGCGAGTCGCCCCGGAAAACGTCCCAGACGTACTCACCCGGGGCGAGCGGGTCGCGGGGGACGAAACAATTTTCCCGGCAGTTTTCCCGCAGGACCGTTCCGTTTTCGTTTTCGATCACGACGGTATAGGGTCCCTCCCCCGGCGCCGGCAGCCACGAAAAGCAGGGCGGCGTCTCAAAGACCGCTGCCCCGTTCTCCGGCGCGGGAAACAGATCGCCGTTTTTCGTCCGCGTTTGGTTGTTCCAGAGCGTCACTTCGTTTCTCCCTTGTCTCCGTACCAGCGGTATTCTCCCGTCGCGGGGTCGATCTCCCCGACCCGTTTCGCCGGGACCCCCGCCATGATCGCGTAGTCGGGGGTGCTTTTGGTGACGACGGCGCCGGCGCAGATCAGATTCGCTTTTCCGATCTTGCAACCCGGCGTGACCGTCACGTTGGAGCAGAGCCACGACCCGTTCCCGATCGTAACGCTCTCGTCCCCGTCTCCTTCGGTCCTGGCGGTGAAAGCGCCGGTCGCGGGATCGAACTTGTGATTCCCGGCGACGATCGAGCAATGGGGACCGATCAGAACGTCGTCCCCGACCGTCACTTTTCCGTTGAGATAGCAGTAGAGCCCGATAAAGCTCCTCCTCCCGATCAGTTCGGGAGGTACGCGGACGTTCGCGCCCGGGGCGATCTCGGTCTCCTTTCCCCCGAAGCCGAGGATCTCCGCGCGCGCCAGATTGGACGCCCGGTCGTTTGACGCATGGGCGTAAACCGTGAACTTTTCAAACTCCTCCCGCGTCATTCCGTGAAGGTTTTTTTCGGTCTCCATCGTCTCGTCTCCTTTCGGTCGGGTGAAAAAACGGCGGAAAGACCGGGTGATCTCTCCGCCGCGGCGTTCTCACGCCTTGACTTTCATAAAGCTCTTTTTCCCGCGACGGACCAGTTTTCCGTCGGTGAAACTCTCTTTGGGATAGGTCGTTCTGATGTCGGTCACGCGCTCGCCGTCGACCGTCACGCCGCCCTGTTCGACCGCGCGGCGCGCCTCGGATTTCGAGGGGACGAGCCCCGCCTTGACGAGAAGGGTCAGGACGTCGATCGAGCCGTCGGTAAAGTCGGCGTCGGAAAGGGTCAGGGTCGGAACGTCGCCGCCCTCTCCCGCGCCGCCGAACAGCGCCTTGCCGGCGTTCTTGGCTTTCTCGGCTTCCGCCTCCCCGTGGACGGTTTTGGTCAGTTCGTACGCGAGGATCTCCTTCGCCTCGTTCAGCCGGCTGCCCTCCCATTTCTCCATCTCCGCGATCTCGTCGAGCGGGAGGAAGGTCAGCATCCGGATACACTTCAGCACGTCCGCGTCCCCGACGTTCCGCCAATACTGGTAGAAGTCGTAGGGCGAGGTCTTCTCGGGGTCGAGCCAGACGGCGTTGCCCGCGGTCTTGCCCATCTTCTTGCCCTGCGAGTCGGTCAGCAGCGTGATGGTCATGGCGTAAGCGTCACGACCGAGTTTCTTGCGGATCAGTTCGGTGCCGCCGAGCATATTCGACCATTGATCGTCCCCGCCGAACTCCATATTGCACCCGTACTTTTGGAACAGGTAGTAGAAGTCGTAGGACTGCATGATCATATAGTTGAACTCGAAGAACGAGAGCCCCTTCTCCATCCGCTGCTTGTAGCATTCGGCGCGGAGCATATTGTTGACCGAGAAGCAGGCGCCCTCGATGAACTTCTCCATCTGCCGCTTGAAGCAGGCGGCGTTGTGGTCGATGTCCTCGCGGGTCAGCATCTTGCGCATATCGGTCCTGCCCGACGGGTCGCCGATCATGGTGGTCCCGCCGCCGATCAGGGCGATCGGTTTGTTGCCCGCCGCCTGCAGCCGCTTCATCAGGGTCAGCGCCATGAAATGCCCGGCGGTCAGACTGTCCGCCGTGCAGTCGAATCCGATATAAAAGGTCGCCTTCCCCTCGTTGATCATCCGGGAGATCACGTCCTCGTCGGAGACCTGCGCGACGAGCCCGCGCGCTTTCAGTTCTTCATACAGGGTCATATCGTTTTTTCCTTTCGGGGTCGTTCGTTACGATTATTGAAAAGTATAACAAAGAGCGGGTCAAATGTCAAGTCTTCCGCCCGAAAAACCGTTGCCCGCGCGATACTCGAAAAGAACTGTCGGGAGGTCGGGGGCAAAAGACGAAAGCGCGCGGTAAAGGACCGTTACGGCGTGCCGCTCGCTCACGTCGTGCCCGATCTCGACCGCGAGCAGGGGCAGATCGTTTGCGTCCAGGCGGCTGTGATAGGAGAGTTCGCCCGTGAGATAGAGGTCGGCGCCCGCCTCCGCCGCCGCGGAAAGGCAGTCCTTGCCGGAGCCGCCGCAGACCGCGACGCGGAGGATCTTTTCGGGGGCGTTGCCGGAATACAGGACGTTTTGCGCGCCGGTCGCGGAAATTATCCGATCGACCGCCTCTTTTGCGGAGAGCGCCTCGGGGAAACGCCCGATCCGGGGGATCCCGTCGGCAAACGGCGCCGCGTCGGACAGCCCGAGCATACCCGCGAGCGAATCGTTGATCCCGCCCTCCGCGGCGTCGGCGCGGGTGTGGCAGGAGATTGCGGAGATCCCGAGCGAAAGGAGCCGTCTTGCGCGCCGCGCCGCCCCGCTCTCGGGGTCGCAGTCCGACGGGGGCGCGAATAGCAGCGGGTGGTGGGTCAGGATCACGCTGCACCCGGTCTTTTCCGCCTCGTCGATCGCCGCGTCGGTCGGGTCCAGCGCGATCAGCACGCCCTTTACCTCCGCGTCGGGGTCGGAAAAGACCTGCAGCCCGTCGTTATCCCATTCCGAGGACAGGGCGGGCGAAAAGCGTTCGTTCAGCAGTTCGTTCAGTTCACGGACGGTCATCTTCCCTCTCCGTTTCATTTTTCGTTCGGGGTCGGACAGGCGTTTTTCAGTTCCCGGATCAGTTCGGCTAACGCGTCCGCACCCGCCCGGTCTCCTTTGGTGAGGCAGCCCGTCCTCTCCTTCTCCCGCGCCTTGATCCTCCGCCGGACGTAGGCGGCGAAAGCATACAGACGTACGATCTGCCGGACGCTATCCCGTACCGTTCGTCCGAGATCGCGAAGCCGGACGACGCGAGAGCCCCGCGGAGACGGTCGGCGCGGGTCATCGGCTGGAGGATCAGACGGATCGCGGGATCACGGATGAAACCCGCCTCCGAGACGATCCGTGCGATCAGCTCTCCCCCCATTCCGCAGATCGCGATATCGGTCGGGCGGGCGGTTTCGAGTCCCGTCAAGCCGTCGGTCAGACGGGTCTCGATTTTGTCGGAGAGCCCCGCGTCTTCGATCGCTTTCCTTGCGCGGGAGAGCGGTCCCTCCGCCACGTCGGTCGCGACGGCGCTGCCCGAGATGATGTCCCAGCTGGCGCCGATCATCATGGAGGCCGCGCAGACGCTGCTGCCCGCCCTCGTCCAGGGCGTAACCGGGCTTGTCCAGGGCATGGTGGCGATGCTGCCGCAGGTCTCGGCCCTTCTCGGCGAGGCCATCGGGCTGCTCGTGCAGGGTCTGGTACCCGTCCTCGTCTCGCTCACGCCCGTCCTTCTCGAGGCGGGCATCACCCTCTTCACGTCGCTCGTGACGGCGCTCGCCGAGGCCGCGCCACAGCTCACCGAGCAGCTCCCGACGCTCATCGAGACCGTCTGCACGGTCCTGCTCGAGAACCTGCCGGCGCTGCTGGAGGCCGCCGGTGTCCTCTTCATGGCCATCGCTACCGGTCTCATCAACGCGAG
>CACZAZ010000038.1 GCA_902779285.1 uncultured Ruminococcus sp. | reverse complement strand
CTCGACGAGATGGCAGAGACCGTCGCGCCGGGCTGCGGCGGGCTGATCTATCACCCCTACTTAAACGGGGAACTCACCCCGTACGCCGACCCCGACCTCTGCGCCAGTTTCACCGGCGTCCGCGCCCATCATACGAAGGCGCATTTCGCTCGCGCGGTGCTCGAGGGCGTGGCGTTCAGTATGCTCGACTGCGAACACGCGCTGTCAAAGATCGGTATTCCTCACAAGGAGAACGCCGTTATGATCGGTATGGGCGGGAAAAGCCCGCTCTGGCGGCAGATCCTCTCGGACGTTCTCGGGATCCGCCTGACCGTGAAAAAGTACAGCGATTCTTCCTTCGGGACCGCGATGCTCGCGGGGGTCGCCGCGGGATTCTTCGACGATTTCGCCTCCGCCGTCTCGCTCTGCAACGAGGTGGTCTCCGAGACGCTGCCCGACCCCGGACGGCACGAACTCTACGGAAGGTATTTCAAGAGATATAAGGCGATCTGCGAGGCGCTCGCCCCGATCTACGGCGAGGAGATCCGATGAAGACCGTCGTACTCGTCAAGGTCGTCGACGGGGAGATCAATCCCTTCGACGCCTCCGCCCTCGAATGGGCGCTCTCGCTCTGCGGCGAGGTCACGGTCCTTGCGATGGGACCCCGTTCGTGGGAGGAGCGTCTGCTTCCTCTGACGCGGCTCGGCGTCGGGCGGGTGATCCTGCTCTCCGATCCGCTCTTCGCGGGGTCGGACACCCTGGCGACCGCTTATATTTTGTCGCGCGCGCTCGCGCGTATCGACTGCGACCTGATCCTTTCGGGGCGCAAAACGCTCGACGGCGAGACGGCGCAGGTCGGACCCTGTCTTGCGGGGTTGCTCGGGATCCCGGTCTTAACGAACGTCTTTTCGTTCGCGATCGGGGAGGACGGGGTCTCGTGTAAGACCTCTCTCGGGCCCGAACGAGTACCGCTCCCCGCGCTGCTGACCCTTGAACGGACGAAAACGCTCCGTTTCCCGTCACTCTTTTCCCGGCTCGGCAGCGTTGAGATCCGGGACAATACGACCGTCGGCGCCGACCCCGCCCGCTGCGGGCTTTCGGGTTCACCGACAAAAGTGATCGCGACCGAGGAGAGCGTCAAGGGCGCGCGCCGGTGCGAGCGGATCACGCCCGCCGACCTGCTCCCCCTGATCGAAAAACTCCGCGGGCAAAAAAAGCGCGAGCGGACGCTCCCCGAGAGCAAAAAGAAGCTCCCGACCGTTTTCGCCGTCGGGGAAGAGGTGCTTCCGCACGCGAGGGCGATCGCCGAAACCGTGATCGCGCTTCCCAAGCTTCCTCCCGCCGAGATCGCCGCCCGCGCAAAAACCGAACGACCCGACGCGATCCTGTGGAACGCCGACGCGTGGGGACGGCGCAACGCCCCGATCGTGCAGGCGCTTCTCAAAACCGGGCTCTGCGCCGACTGCACCGACCTTGAGACCGACGGAAAACGGCTCTATATGATCCGTCCCGCGAGGGGCGGCAACGTCACGGCGAGGATCCGCTGCGACACGCTCCCGCAGATGGCGACCGTCCGCACGACCGACGAAACGGCGGGCGACCTGATCGTTTCGGCGGGGCGCGGCGTCGCGGACGACGTCGGGGCGGTACGGGCGCTTGCCCGCCGACTCGGGGGAGAGTTCTGCGCCTCGCGGGGGCTGGTCGATCTCGGACGCGCCGACTACTCCGAGCAGGTCGGGCTGACCGGTCGCTCCGTTTCCCCGAAGATCTATCTCGCGATCGGGATCTCGGGCGCCGTCCAGCACGCCGTCGGTTTCCGCGACGCCGACGCCGTGATCGCGGTCAACCCCGACGTCGGCGCTCCGATCTTCGGCTGCGCCGATTACGGGATCGTCGCCCCCTTTGAAGAATTGTACCGGGAGATCGAAGCGCTCCCGAAAGGAGAAAAAAACGATGTTTGATTATAAGGTGAAGATCGGTCTTGTCCCGATGCGCCGCGACACCAACAACCGCCCGAAGGGAACTTTTCTGACCTGGTATTCCGCCGAGGAGCGGGGCGAGCGGTTCGTCAAGTATATCGAGGAGAACTTCGCGACCGACAAGGTTTCGTTCGTCGACTCGAAGGGACTGGGGACGAAGGATCTGATCCACGACGCCGCGTCCGCCGACGCGATGGTCGAGCGGATGAAACGCGAGGGGGTCGACGCCGTCTTGATCGTCAACTGCAACTTCGGCAACGAAGAGGCGGCGGCGGATATCGCGAAGGCGATGGGGAAGCCGGTGCTTCTCTGGGCTCCGCTCGACGACGAATACTACGTCGACGGGATGCGTCCGACCGATTCGCAATGCGGGCTGTTCGGCGTGTCGCGCCAGATGCAGCGGTTCCATATCCCCTTCTCGCACCTGCCCTGCTGCCGGGTCGAGAGCAACGAGTTCAAAGAGGGATTTCTCTCCTTCGTCCGCGTCGCCTGTATGGTGAAGAACTTTACCGGGCTTCGGATCGGTCAGATCGGGCTTCGTCCCGCGCCCTTCTATTCGGTCATCTGGAACGAGGGCGAACTGATGGAGAAGTTCGGGCTGAAGATCATCCCGATCAACTTCGCCCTGATCGAACAGCGGATGAAAGCGACCCTGGACGAGAAACCCGCCGAGATGAAAGAGATCGCCGACGGCATCCGCCAAAACTATCAGATGGACGACCTCACGCCGAAATACGTCGAAACGATGGCGGCGTACGCCGTGACGCTGAAGCGGCTCTACGACGAATTCAACCTCGACGCGATCTCCGCCGAGTGCTGGACGGCGACCCCCGTGATGTTCGACGGCTTCGCCCCCTGCACGGTCTATTCGATCCTGAACGATATGGGTTACCTCGTCTCCTGCGAAAGCGATATGCACTGTCTCTTGACGATGATCCTTCTGAAAAGCGCCACCCTCGGAGAGGGCAAACCGCTCTTCGGCGAGTTCACCGTCCGACATCCCGAGGACAGAAACGCCGAACTGCTCTGGCATTGCGGACCGTTCCCGCTCTCACAAAAGGCGGAGAGCGGCGTCGGTTCGACGGCGCGGCTGGTCAACCAGCGGTCGTGGTTCCGCGCCAAGGACGGCGTTTACACCGTCGCCCGGCTGGATCAGGAGAGCGGTCGCTACAAGATCCTGCCCCTCGTCGGACGGACGACCGAGGGACCCGCGACCCACGGCACCTACCTCTGGGTGAAGTTCGACGATCTGCAGAAGATCGAGGATCGGATCATCGACGGACCCTATATTCACCATTTCACCGAGATCGCGGGCGACTATTCCCGGGAGATCCGCGAGTTCTGCAAGTATTTCCCGAATCTCGAAACCGACGAGATCTGAACCGACCCGAAACAGCGTAAAGGAGACATGCGATGAGAGAAAAGATCCCCTTTGACGACGGCTGGAGTTTTCACCTCGGCGATATCGCCGTCCCCGATCCGGTCGACAAGGGACCGGTCTATATGCAGGCGAAGACCGAGCGCAAGCGGACGGGACCCGCGTCGGTCCAGTACGTCGCGAACAGCGACGATTACTCGACCGAACACGAACTCACCCCCGAAAAGTGGGAGAGCGTCACGCTCCCGCACGATTATATCATCGGCGGGACGCCGGACGAACGCTATAACTCGGCGCTCGGCTATTTCAAGTACGAGAACGCCTGGTACCGCAAGACCTTCTCGCTTCCGAAAAACGACAAGGGAAAACGGATCTGCCTCCTTTTCGACGGGGTCGCGGTCCGGGCGACGGTCTACCTCAACGGATGCCTGATGGGACACAATTTCTGCGGCTACACCGGCTTTGAGATCGATATCTCCGACTACGTCGAGTTCGACCGCGAAAACGTCCTCGCCGTCGAGGTCGACGCCACCTCTTCGCACGAGGGCTGGTGGTACGAGGGCGCCGGCATCTACCGCCACGTCTGGCTGGTCAAGACCGACCGGGTCGCGCTCGATCTGTACGGGATCTGCGTCCGCCCCGAATACAAGGGCGATCATTGGAACCTGACCGTGATCAACACCGTCCGGAACGACCGCTTCGAAAAGGTCGATCTGACGGTCAAAACCGAGATCACGGACGGAAAACGCACGATCCTGTCTCTCTCGGGCGATCTGTCGCTCTCCCCCGTGACGAAGGGCGATCTCACCTTTTCGGGCGAGGTCAAAGCCCCCCGGCTCTGGAGCGTGGAGGATCCGTACCAATACCGCGCGACGTCAAAGGTTTACGTCGGCGGGTCGCTGACCGACGTTTACGAAACCAAGTTCGGCTTCCGTTACTACTCGTTTACGCCCGAAACCGGCTTTACCGTCAACGGAAAAAAGACCTTTATCAACGGCGTCTGCGCGCACGAGGACTTCGGGCTTACCGGAAAGGCGGTCGCGGACAATATCCGGAAATACAAGATCGGGCTGATCAAGGAGATGGGCGCGAACGGCTACCGCTGCACGCATTATCCCCATTCGACCGAAACGATGGACGCCCTCGACGAGGCGGGCTTGATCGTGATGGCGGAGACGCGGTGGTTCGAGTCCACCAAAGAGGGGCTTGAACAGCTCGAAACGCTGATCAAGCGCGACCGCAACCGTCCCTCGGTCTTCTTCTGGTCGACCGGGAACGAGGAACCGAAGCAGACGACGGACGCGGGGCGGCGGATCAATCGTCGGATGATCGAGACGATCCGGCAGCTCGACCCGACCCGATGGATCACCTGCGCCGTCTCGAACGACCCCGACAAGGCGACGGTCTACGACGATCTCGACGTGATCGGGATCAACTACAACCATTGGAACTACGACGCCGTGCACGGAAAGCACCCCGGCAAGATGATCCTCGCCTCCGAGTGCTGCGCCACCGGGACGACGCGCGGGTGGTATTTCGACGACGATCCCGTCCACGGCTACTTCAACGCGGTCGATAAGGACGCCAACGAGTGGTTTATCGGGCGCGAGAATATGTGGCGTTTCTTCCGCGATCACCCCTACGTATCGGGCGGCTATCAATGGATCGCCTTCGAGCATCGCGGGGAGTGCCTCTGGCCGCGGCTCTGCTCGCAGTCGGGAGCGATCGACCTCTTTATGCAAAAAAAGGACGCGTTTTATCAAAACCAGACCTTGTTTATTTCCGACCGCCCCCTGATCCACGTCCTGCCGCATTGGAACTGGAAGGGAAGAGAAGGACAGCCGATCCGCGTCGTCGCCTACACCAACTGCGAAGAGGCGGAACTCTTCGTCAACGGAAAGTCTTTCGGACGGGTCGCGATCGACCGTCCGGGGCACGCCGAATGGAGCGTTCCGTTCGTTCCGGGCAGCGTGAAGGCGCTCGGCTACGTCGCGGGTAAACCCGTCGCGGGCGACGCGGTCAAAACGACCGGCGCGCCGACGTCGCTCGCCCTGAAACTCGAGAACACGGTCGACGCGGCAAACGGACGCGACGTTGCGCTCTTCACCTGTACCGCGCTTGACGCCGACGGGCTCGAGGTCCCCGACGCCGCTCCCTTCGTGCGCTTCGTCGCCGGTAAACGCGGCACGATCGTCGGCACGGGTTCCGACGTCTCCGACCATACCCCCGTTCCTTCCCCCGACAGACGGATGCGGGCGGGCAGGATCGCCGTCGCCGTTCGGGTCGGAAACGTCCCCGGGACGCTGACGCTTCGCGCCGAAGCAGAGGGGCTGACCCCCGCCGAACTGGCGATCGAACTCAAATGACCCACCGATCGCGAAAGGAAACGAAATGCTGACACAACGCCTGGGCAAACCTTTTCAGACCGACGACGCCTATATCGACCGGCTGATCTCGATGGTGCGGGACAATCCCGGTTCCTGCGACGAGATCTGGTTCGCGTCGCTCTACGGCTACCCGAAACCCGAAACGCACGCGGCGTACGCGAAAGAGATCCTTCCGCAGGCGGAAAAACTGCGGCGGGCGGGGATCCGCGTCTCGCTGCAGATCAGCAACACGATAGGGCACGGGGAATACATCTCCAAACGCGACTGCTCGGGGCTGGTCTATCCCGGGTCACCCGTCCGGAACCTCGTCGGTTGGGACGGGGCAGTCGCGCGCCACTCCTTCTGCTGGCACGACCGGGTCTTCCGCGACTATATTCTCTCGTCGATCAAGGCGTATCTGCCGATCAAGCCGGCGGCGATCTGGTTCGACGACGATTTTCGTCCCAACCACCATATCCCCGTCACCTTCGGCTGTTTCTGCGACGACTGTATCGCCGCGTTCGGGCGGGAGTACGGCAGGGCGTTTACGCGGGAGGAACTCGTCAAAGAGTTGAACGAGGGCGACGTCACCTGCCGGAGGGCGTTCATCGACTTTACCAAAGCGGGTCTTGCGAGCTTTATGACCGAGTGCTGCGAGTTGATCCATCGGGAACTGCCCGAAACGCAGGTCGGATTGCAGCAGGGGTCGATGACGGGGTTCATCGGCGACACCGGCAACCGTTACCTGCACGAGATCATTTATCGCGTGACGGGTCTGCCGTCGCTCTCACGTCCCGGCGGCGGCGCCTATACCGACCACGATCTGCGCGCCTTCGTCAAGAAAGGCAACGAGATCGAGCGCCAGAACCGCGAACTGCCGGAAACGGTTTCGGATATCCGTCCCGAGATCGAGAGTCTCCCCTACGTCGCCTACGGCAAGAGCGCGGCGGGGACCTGTTTTGAATCGACGCTTTACTTCTCGCTCGGCGCGACGGCGATGAGTTTCGCGATGATGATGGACGAGAACGAGGACGCGTCCTTCTACCGCCGCGAGTTCGAACTCTTTTCGCTCCACCGTCCCTATTGGGAAAAGATCGCGGAGACCAATAAGAGAAGCGTGCAGGACGGGGTCAACGCGGTCTTTCTCAAAGGCAAGTGGGCGTTCCGCTCGGAGATCCCATTCGACTACGCGGAGTGCGATCCGGCGGAGGAATCGGTGATCCGCTATATCGGTCTGCCGCTCTGCTACCGCGAGACGACCGACGGCGTGCAGATCCTGCACGGGTCCGACGCCGACCGACTGTCCGACGAGGCGGTCCGCGACCTTTTGGGCAAACCCCTCGTCACCGACGCCGAAACGGTCGAACGGCTTGCCGCGCGCGGCTTTGCTTTTCCGATCACGGTCAAGCGGATCGATACCCTCCGGCTGAATGAGATCGCGACCGATCACCCGATCAACGCGGGGATCGCCCGCCGGGTCTGGGACGGCAAGTTCGCCGGCAGACGCGAGGGCTACCGGATCGACGCGACGGGGGACGGGGTCGAGGTCGTCGGGCGCTATCTTTCTGTCGGCGCAGGCGCCGAGAACGGCGACGCGATCGCGACGACGGTCTTCACGACCTCCCGCGGCGCGAAGTGGGCGGTCTTCGGTTTCGATCTCTGGAATCGCGTCGTCGGGATCGCCCGGCGCGACGCGATCTACAATACCGTCGAGTATATCGGCGGAAAGCCGCTTTCCGCGCGGATGATCGACGGTTTTTCGGCGCTGGTCCTGCCCCGCGTTTATCGGGACGGAAAACTCGCCTCGGTCAGCGTCGTCAACTGCACGCCGGGCGAGAGCGGGGAATACCGGCTTCGCGTCGCCGCTCCCGCGGGAACGACCGCGCGTTATCTGGCACAATACGGAAAAGAGGCGACCGTCTCGGTCGGTACGGGCGGGATCGTTTTGATGCCCTCGCTCTCCGGTTGGAACGTCGGCACGCTGTTTTTCGAGCAAACGGGAGAAAAAACGAAATGATCGAAAATATCAAGGATATCAAACCCATTTACCCCACCGAACCCTGGAAGATCACCGAACCCGCGTTCAAACCCGAAAACAACTACCGCAACGAGACGGTCTTCGTCCTCTCGAACGGCTATATCGGGATGCGCGGCACCTTCGAGGAGGGGTACAAACTGCCGAAAGGTCTCGGTATGGAGGGCAGTTTCGTCAACGGATTCTACGAGAGCGAGACCATCCGCTACGGCGAGACTGCCTACGGATTTGCCGACAAGACCCAGACGATGCTGAACGTCGCGAACGCTAAGATCATCCGTCTCTCGGTCGACGGCGAAGAGTTCAGTCTTTTCGAGGGAAAACTCGACGAGGCGAAACGGGTGCTGGATATGAAAGCCGGGACGCTCTCGCGCTTCGTCCGCTGGACGTCGCCGAAGGGGAAGACGGTCGAGATCCGCTCGACCCGTCTCGTCTCGCTTACAAACAAGTACGCCGCCGCGATCGAATACGCGGTCACCCCGATCGATTTCGACGGCGAGATCGTTCTGACCTCCCTGATCGACGGAGACGTTGAGAACAATACCAAGGAGAACAATTCCCGCATCGACTACGGCCCCTACGGGCGGGTCGTCCTGCCCGTCGACAGGAGATGCGCGGGCGCCTTCTCGGCGCTCCGGCAAAAGTCGAAGAACACCGCGATCGGGATCGTGACCGCGATGCGAAACGAGATCGACTTTGACGCGGCGCGGGAGAATACGGACGACGAGTTCACGGTCTCGACCCGTTTCGCTTTCAAGGCGCAAAGAGGAAAGACCTACACGCTGACCAAGTATATCACCTACGTCACTACCCGCGATTATCCGGAGGAAAAACTCTACGACGCGGCGAAAACGGTCTTGTCCGACCTTTCGCGCGAGGGTTTTGCCGCGCTCGCGGCGGCGCAGAAAAAGTACCTCGACGAGTTCTGGGAGAACGCCGACATCGAGATCGACGGCGACGACCTGCTTTCGCAGGGGCTTCGCTGGCACGAGTTCGCCCTGCTCCAGTCGCCGGGACGCGACGGGAAGACCAGTCTGGGGGCGAAGGGGCTTTCGGGAGAGGGCTACGAGGGACACGTTTTCTGGGATACCGAGATGTACGTCACCCCCTTCTTCAACTTCGAGCGCCCCGAGATCGCGAAACAGATCCTGATGTTCCGCTACAACACGCTGGATCAGGCGCGCGAGCGGGCGCGGGTGCTCTCGGTGAAGCGCGGTTGCTGCTTCCCGTGGCGGACCATCAACGGACGCGAGGCGAGCGCCTTCTTTCTTGCCGGGACCTGCCAGTTCCACATCAACGCCGATATCGCCTACGCCGTCCATCAGTACGTCACCGCGACGGGCGACGACGGGTTCCTTGCCGACTACGGCGCCGAGATCCTCGTCGAGACGGCGCGTTTCTGGGCGGAGTTCGGCGAGTATATCGACTACAAAGGCGGCAAGTTCTGCTATAACGGCGTGACGGGTCCCGACGAGTTCGCCGTCCTCGTCAACAACAACTGCTATACCAATATGATGGCGCGCGAAAATATGAAATACGCCGTCGAAGCCGTCGCGTTCCTGAAGGAAAAGATGCCCGACAAGTACGCCGCTTTGGCGAAGAAGATCGGGCTTACGGAAGACGAGCCCGCCGAATGGCAGCGCGCGATCGACAATACCTATATCCCCTACGACGAAACGCGCGGTATCTATCCGCAGGACGACAGCTTCCTCTCGAAAAAGCGGTGGGATATCGAAAATACCCCCTTCTCCGAGTTCCCCCTGCTCGACAAGCACCACCCGATCGTCGTCTATCGGCATCAGGTGTCCAAGCAAGCCGATTTCGTCCTCGCGATGTTCCTGCTCTCCCGGTACTTCACCCGCGAGGAGATGAAGCGCAACTTTGATTTCTACGAGACGGTCTCGGTGCACGAATCCTCGCTTTCCGCATGCATCTTCTCGATCGTCGCAGACGCGATCGGTTATCACGACGTCGCCTACAAGTACTTTATGACCACCTCGCGCCTCGACCTCGACGACTACCACGCCAACGTCAACGCGGGCTACCATTGCGCGAATATGGCGGGGACCTGGATGTCGATGGTCTTCGGCTTCGGCGGGATGCGGCTTGACGGGGGCGAACTCTCGTTTGCACCGGTCCTGCCCGAGAAGTGGAACTCCTACCGCTTCCGGCTGCTCTGGCGCGGACGACTGCTCGAGGTGAAGGTCGATCAAACCGGCGCGCACTATCGGTTGCTCCGCGGCGACGCCCTGACGATCAGATCCAACGGACAAGAGATCACGGTAGAATAAAGGAACGGACGATGAACGCACAAGAGATCAAATCGCAACTCGAAAAAGAATACAAGTACAAACTCGAACTCCACGCGCACTCGAGTCCCGCCAGCGGATGCAGCGAAGTGCCGGTCCCCGATCTGGTCGCCCTCTATGCGGAACTGGGCTATCACGGCGTGGTGCTGACCAACCACTTCATCTACGATTACTCGACTTGTATGCGGGGGCGCAGCGTCGAGGAGGGGATCGAGGTCTGGCTGAACGACTATCGCGCCGCGGTCGAGGAGGGCAAAAAATACGGTCTTGCCGTGTTCCTCGGCGCCGAGATCCGCTTTACCGAAAACAATAACGACTACCTGATCTACGGGCTGACCGAGAGAATGCTGCCCGAGATCTACCGGCTGCTGCCGGAGGGGGTCGAGCACTTCCGTAAGACCTACGAAATGCCCGACAGCGTTTTTCTGCAGGCGCACCCTTTCCGCGACGGGATGGTCGAGGTCGACCCGGCGCTGCTCGACGGGATCGAGACCTTCAATATGCACCCGGGACAGCGTTCCCGCAACGCCGTCGCAAACCTTTACGCAAAGAAAAAGAGGATCGGGATCCGGCTGGTCGCCTCCGACTTCCACTTTCTGCGCGGCAGGGACGTCGCGGTATCTGCGATCCGGACCAAAACGATGCCGAAGGACCCGTTCGACGTCGCAAGGATCCTCCGGAGCGGCGATTATATAGGCGAGGTCGGCAATCAGGCGCTGATCCTGCCTTAAAAGGAGAAACAAGATGATCAAAGCGGTACTGTTCGACCTGGACGGCGTGATCGTTTCGACCGATCGCTGCCACTATCGGGCGTGGAAGCGGATGGCGGACGAGGAGGGGATCTTCTTCGACGAGAAGATCAACGACCGTCTTCGCGGCGTCAGCCGGATGGCGAGTCTCGAGATCGTTTTGGAGAGGGCTTCCCGGTCCTATACCGACGACGAAAAAGCCGCGCTCGCCGCGCGCAAAAACGATTATTACAGAGATCTGATACGGGAACTGACTCCGTCCGATATCCTGCCCGGCGCGATGGAGAACCTGAACGAACTGAAAGAAAACGGGATCCTCGTCGCCGTCGGATCGTCCAGCAAAAACACCCCGCTGATCCTCCGTCGGATCGGGCTCGACGCCTTTTTTGACGCCGTTTCTGACGGGAATAACATTTCGCACTCCAAACCCGACCCCGAGGTCTTTCTGAAAGCGGCTGAGATGCTCGGGACCGATCCCGCCGACTGCCTCGTCGTAGAGGACGCCGACGCCGGGATCGAGGCCGGCTTCCTTAAGCATTACGCTCAGTTTATCGATGGCTTCCCATTCCGATACGCTGTCGACGAAGATATCCTCGAGCGTGCCGCCCATATCGAACATTACAGCACTTATCATCTGCAACTCCTCTCATCCGCGGCGGATGAATTTTTTGTACTCCGGTTCTTCTTCCTTAGGCGCTGCAGGTCTGTGGTCCCTCTTGTAAAGACGGAAGAAGACTATCAGGCCCAGCATCAGCGGAATGATTATGAACCAGCAGAAAAACTTAAGAAATTCGAGCATGGATCCGGTACCCTTAAGCATTACGGCCATGGTAACGACCGATGCCGCACCAAGAACCGCCAGCCAGATGTACGTACCCAGCATCAGGCGCTTGTCGGAGAACCATCTGTGCAGCAGGCACCCTATCAGAAGCGGCGGAACGCTGCAGATGACGGATCCGGTAAGGTTCCCCAAAACGACTGGCCAGCCTCTTGTAACAGGCTCCAGCCAGTCGATGATGAAGTAGAACGATGCGTAATGGAAAGCGAAGAAGGCTATCGCAAGGCAGAAAGTATAAATAAGAAAACCGCTCTTGGGCTTTCCGTTCTCAGTGAACAGAAATGTGCTCCAGAACTTTTTGCTTCTCTCCTCGCTCTTTCTTTTTTTCTCCTGCTGTATTCTTTCCCTTTCGAACGAATCCAGCCCGTCCTCGGGTCTTCCCATGGGGCATCCTTTTCATACGGCACCGCGAGGCGGGCGGTCAAACGTCCGCCCCGCGGCAATTTTAAAGCGCCAGACAGCTATTATCTAGTTATGTTCGGGTTCTGGCTGAGCCAGTAGTTCCACATATCCTGAGCATCCAGGAACAGATCGTAGATGGACTTCAGATCCGGCTCCATAGCGTTGAGTTCCTTAAGAGTCATGTCGTTCTTCTTGTCCTTTACGTCGTCACGTACGGGCCAGTTTCCTTCCTTCTGGAAGGGCTTGAATCCGCCGCTGTTGCCGTCCGCACCGCCGGTGACGAATCTGATGAACAGACGTGCGCCGGCCGGGTGCTTGCAGTTGTTTACAAGATACATGTACTCGAGGTTCTGCAGTCCGTTGTACGGATTGAGGACTATCCATGCGATCTTGTATCCGGAATCATCGCGGTTGGTGATCTTTCCTGCGGAAGCAAGAGCGAATGCCGGGTCGTCCTTGGTGGAGTTGTTGACCGCAGCTACCAGCTCGTCGCCGTCGCCGATGAACGTTATCTTCATCTGGGAGAATCTCCACAGGTACTCAACGCCTGCGTTCTTCTCGGGAACCGCGAAATTGAACTTGCTTGCATCGTAGGTGTACTCAAGATCCTTGCCGTATACTGCCTTGTAGTCCGCAGCCATCTTGTCCGCGTTGGCTATGAAGCTTGCGAAGATGGAGAGGTATGCGGTCTCGGAACCGATCGCCTTGGTAAAGAGTCTGTACTTCTGATTGCCTGCGTCATCCTTTTCGATCAGCTGCCACCAGCTGTTGATGGGCTGTCCGTCCGGGAATGCTTCGGTATTGTAATACCAGAAGGACTGGGACGCATAGAGCGGATAACCGTACTTAAG
>CACZAZ010000037.1 GCA_902779285.1 uncultured Ruminococcus sp. | reverse complement strand
AGACGGGACACGCCGTCGCGACGGACTCCTTCATCGGACGCCTCCGCGCCCTCATCGCCTACCGCGCCGAAGTAGACCTCCCCACCGAGGCGCAGTGGGAATACGCCGCCCGCACCGGGACGATGGGCCGCTGGAGCAACGGGGAGGAACCGCAGCCCTACCAGGGCAAGCGCTCCAAGTGCGACAAGGTCCTCGACACGCTCGGCCGCTACTGCGGCAACGGTGGCGAGCCGGACGACGGCGGCAAAGTGGAGCGCGGCGTGGCCACGGAATACGGCACGGCGGCCGCCGGCTCTTACGCCCCCAACGCCTGGGGCATCTACGACACGCACGGCAACGTCTATGAGCATTGTCTCGACTGGTGGATGGCGGCCGGGCCGGACCAGGGCCAGACGGGCCCCGACCCCGTCGGCCCCGCCTCCTCCGGGGAGAAGGACCGTCGCGTCATGCGTGGCGGGAGCTGGTGGAACTTCCTCTACGGCGACGCGAACGCCTGCGCGAACTGGGGCCGCGACCTCAGCCGTCTCATCGCCCCCGGCACGCCACACGAAGCCGCCGGCTTCCGCCTCTGCGTACCCGCCGCCATCGCCCACGCCCCGCAGCCGGGTCCAGACGACATGGTCCTCCCGCCCGCCGTCTACGCGGCGCGCCGGCAGCTCCTCGCCGGCGTCACTTCCATCGTCTCCGCCGGTCTCCCCGGCCCCGTGTACTGCCTTTCTTCGAACGCCTTCCCTGTCGTCGCCGCGCGTGACTGGTACGGCGAGTCCGCCGCCATGGCCGCCGCGGCCCTCTGCGGCAAGGGGCGCGTCGTCCTCGTCGCCGACTCGCCCTTCGACGCCTCCCTCGTCGAGGATCCGTCGCTCATCATCTACGCGGCGGAGCGCACCTACGAAAACAATCTGATCGTCACCAACGGCGATCAGACCGACACGATCTACGAGGGGCTTGCGGAGGGCAAATCCTTCAAAAAGTCGCTTGAGACCCGTTCGTTCGAGCCCGATTCTCCCAATTTCACCCCGCGCATCAGCGGCATCCTCACCTTCTCGAAGAAGGACTTCAGCTATGAAATGAGCATCCTGAAGAGCGCCGACGCGGAGGGCTCCGCCTGCAACCGCTACACCTTCTCCTATACCGCGCTCCCCGGGCTCGGGCACTTCATCCACACCTACGTCGGAGACGGCTCGCCGCTCCCGACCTTTCAGGGCGAGCCCGAACGCGTCAAGATCGGCAACGACGTCGACGCCTTCACGAACTCCCTCTGGGACGCTCTGAACCACGACAACCGCATCAGTCTGTTCGTCCGCTACACCGACCTTGCGACCGGCAAAGAGGAGAAGCGGCTCATCAACCAGAACGCGTAAGAGAAAGAGGAGAACGAAATGAAAGAGTTTGAACTGAAATACGGCTGCAACCCCAACCAGAAGCCCGCGAAGATCTATATGCGCGGCGGCGAGGACCTGCCGATCGAGATCCTGAACGGCAGACCCGGCTACATCAACTTCCTCGACGCGTTCAACTCGTGGCAGCTCGTCAAGGAACTGAAGGAGGCGCTCGGGCTTCCCGCGGTCGCCAGCTTCAAGCACGTCAGCCCGACGTCCGCGGCGGTCGGACTCAGACTTTCCGATACGCTGAAACGCGCCTGTTTCGTCGACGATATCGAGGATCTTGACGACTCCCCCCTCGCCTGCGCCTACGCCCGTGCGAGAGGCACCGACCGGATGTGCTCCTTTGGCGACTGGGTCGCGCTCTCCGACGTCTGCGACGTCACGACGGCGAAGATGATCAAGCGCGAGGTCTCCGACGGCATCATCGCTCCCGGCTACGATCCGGAGGCGCTCGAGATCCTGAGATCCAAGCGCAAGGGCGGATACAATATCGTCAAGATCGACCCCGCCTACGTTCCCGAAGAAGCCGAGCGCAAGCAAGTGTTCGGCATCACCTTCGAGCAGGGAAGAAACAACTTCAAGATCGACCGCGCTCTGCTCTCGAATATCGTCACCAAAAACAAGGACCTGCCCGAAGCGGCGGCGCGCGACCTCATCATTTCGCTCATCACCCTCAAATACACCCAGTCGAACTCGGTCTGCTTCGCCTACGACGGGCAGGCGATCGGCGTCGGCGCGGGTCAGCAGTCGCGCGTCCATTGCACCCGTCTCGCGGGGAGCAAAGCGGACACCTGGTTCCTGCGTCAATGCGACAAGGTGCTGGATCTTCCGTTCCTTCCCACGCTCGGGCGCCCCGACCGCGACAACGTGATCGACGGCTACATCAACCAGAACGAGGAGGACGTGACCGCCGAGGGCAACTGGCAGAAATACTTCACCACCCGCCCCGAGCCGCTTTCCGACGCTGAGAAAAAGGCGTTTCTTGCGACCCGGACCGGCGTTTCGCTCGGTTCCGACGCGTTCTTCCCGTTCAGCGACAATATCGAACGCGCCAAGAAGAGCGGCGTCGCTTATATCGCGGAGCCCGGCGGATCGATCCGCGACGATCTCGTGATCGAGTGCGCCGACAAGTACGGTATGGTGATGGCGTTTACCGGAATGCGCCTGTTCCATCATTAAGAGATTCGACCCCGCGGGGTCAGACGGAGGAACTATGAAACTGCTCGTTGTCGGCGGGGGCGGCCGCGAACACGCTCTGATCCGAAAACTGAAAGAGAATCCGTCGGTCGAGACGGTCTACTGTCTCCCCGGAAACGGCGGCATCGCCCGCGACGCGATCTGCGTCGGGATCGGCGCGACCGAGATCGACAAGATCGTATCTTTTGCCTGTGAAAACAAGATCGATTTCGCCGTGGTCGCCCCCGACGATCCGCTGGTCCTCGGCTGCGTCGACGCGCTCGAGGAACGCGGGATCCCCTGCTTCGGTCCCCGCGCCGACGCCGCGATCATCGAGGGGAGCAAGGTCTTCGCCAAGGATCTGATGAAGAAATACGGGATCCCGACGGCGGCGTACGAGACCTTTACCGACCTTGACGCCGCACTCGCCTACCTGAAGACCGCCCCGATCCCGATCGTGGTGAAAGCCGACGGGCTCGCGCTCGGCAAGGGCGTGACCGTCGCCTTCACGCGGGAAGAAGCCGAAGAAGCGGTGATCGAAGCCATGCGCGACGGCAAGTTCGGGGAAAGCGGACGGCGGCTGGTGATCGAGGAATACCTGACGGGACCCGAGGTTTCGGTGCTGGCGTTCACCGACGGCGAATGCGTGAAGCCGATGGTGAGTTCAATGGACCACAAACGCGCCTGTGACGGCGACGAGGGACCGAACACCGGCGGGATGGGTACGATCGCCCCGAATCCCTACTACACCGACGAGATCGCCCGCGAGTGTATGGAGACTATCTTCCTGCCGACCGTCGAAGCAATGAAGCGAGAGGGGCGCACCTTCCGCGGCTGCCTCTATTTCGGTCTGATGCTGACCCCGAAGGGACCCAAAGTGATCGAATACAACTGCCGTTTCGGAGACCCCGAAACGCAGGTCGTTCTGCCGCTCTTGAAAAGCGACCTTCTGACGGTGATGCAGGCGACGGCGGCGGGGAAACTGAAGGATACGCCCGTCGAGTGGAAGGACGGCTCGGCGTGCTGCGTCGTGGTCGCCTCGGGCGGCTATCCCGTCTCCTACAAGAAGGGTTATCCCATCACGCTGCCCGACGAGATCGCCCCCGACGTATACGTCGCGGGAGCGGCGGAAAAGGACGGACGTCTCGTCACCTCCGGCGGGCGCGTGCTGGGCGTGACCGCGACGGGGAAGACTCTTGAGGAGGCGATCCGCGAAGCGTACCGCAAAACGGCGCTGGTCGGATTCGAGAACGCCTTTTACAGAAAGGATATCGGCGCGAGAGCACTCGCGGCGAAAAAGGACTGACTATGGTTTACAGATGCTACGTTGAAAAGAAACCGGGACTCGCTCAGGAGGCGGAGGCGCTGCTCCACGAGGCGAACAACCTGCTCGGGATCGCCTCTCTTTCCCGCGTGCGGATCTTCAACCGCTACGACGCGGAGGGACTCTCGGAAGAACTCTTCAAGGACGCCGAGCGGACGGTCTTCTCCGAGCCGCAGCTCGATACCGTGTCGCACGAACTGCCGACCGACGCCCCCGTTTCGTTTGCCGTCGAGTACCTGCCCGGTCAGTTCGACCAGCGGGCGGATTCCGCCGCGCAATGCATCCAGATCGTCTCGCGGGGCGTGCGCCCGCTGATCCGGACGGCGAAGGTCTATCTGCTCTACGGTGCGCTCGACGCAGCCGCCGTCAACAAGATCAAAAAATACGTCATCAACCCGGTCGAAGCGCGGGAGGCGTCGTTCGATCTGCCCGCGTCCCTCGCGGCGAAATACGACGTGCCGACCGACGTGCCGACGCTCTCGGGCTTCACCAAACTCGACCGCGCGGGGCTTGAAAAGTTCGTCTCGGAATACGGGCTCGCGATGGACGCCGACGACGTGGCGTTCTGCCAAAACTACTTCCTCTCCGAGGAGCGCGATCCCACCCTGACCGAGATCCGTATGATCGACACCTACTGGTCGGATCATTGCCGCCACACCACGTTTCTGACCGTGATCGACGGCGTGAAGTTCGCGGATCCCCTGCTTGAAAAGACTTATAACGAATATCTCGCCCTGCGGAAAAAGCTCAATCGGACCAAGCCCGTCTGCCTGATGGATATCGCGACGGTCGCGGTCAAGGGGCTTCGCGCCGCGGGCAAACTCGATAAACTCGACGAGAGCGACGAGATCAACGCCTGCACCGTGAAGATCGAGATCGACCACGACGGCAAGCGCGAGCCGTGGCTCCTGCTCTTCAAGAACGAGACCCACAACCACCCGACCGAGATCGAGCCCTTCGGCGGCGCGGCGACCTGTATCGGCGGCGCGATCCGCGACCCGCTCTCGGGGCGCGCCTACGTCTACGGCGCAATGCGCGTAACGGGCGCCGCCGATCCGCTCGTTCCGATCGAGGAGACCATTCCGGGCAAACTCCCGCAGCGCAAGATCGTCACGACGGCGGCGGCGGGCTACTCGTCCTACGGCAACCAGATCGGTCTTGCGACCGGGATCGTCGACGAGTTCTACCATCCCGGCTACGCCGCGAAGCGTATGGAGATCGGCGCCGTGGTCGGCGCGGCTCCCGCGGAGAACGTCAGACGCGAGACCCCGACCCCGGGCGACGTGGTCATCCTGCTCGGCGGCGCGACCGGGCGCGACGGCTGCGGTGGCGCGACGGGATCCTCGAAATCCCACACCGTCCATTCGCTCGAGACCTGCGGCGCGGAGGTTCAGAAGGGGAACGCCCCCGAGGAACGCAAACTCCAGCGCCTGTTCCGCGATCCCGAGGCGAGCCGGCTGATCAAGCGCTGCAACGACTTCGGCGCGGGCGGCGTGTCGGTCGCGATCGGTGAACTTGCCGACGGACTGGACATCGACCTCAACGCCGTGCCGAAAAAATACGAGGGGCTCGACGGCACCGAACTCGCGATCAGCGAGAGCCAGGAACGGATGGCGGTGGTCGTAGAAGAAAAAGACGTCCCGACCTTCCTTTCGCTCGCCGCCCGCGAGAACCTCTCCGCGACGCCCGTTGCGAAGGTGACCGAATCCCCCCGGCTCGTGATGCATTGGAACGGCAAAACCATCGTCGACCTGTCCCGTGAATTCCTGAATTCCAACGGCGCGGACAAGCATATCACGATCGAAACCGAGAAACCCGAAAAGATCGACCGCAAGATCCCGTCCGACTTCGTTTCGGGCTACTTCGAACTTTCCCGCGATCTGAACGTCTGCTCCAAGCGCGGACTTTCCGAGCGCTTCGACTCGACCATCGGCGCCGGCACGGTGCTGATGCCCTTCGGCGGCGAGCGCCAGCTCACCCCGATCCAGGCGATGGTGCAGAAGATCCCGGTGGAAAAGGGACACACCGACGACGTCTCACTGATGGCGTTCGGTTTCAACCCCTATCTCTCCGAGAAGAGCCCGTATCACGGCGCGTACCTCGCGGTCTTCGAGTCGGTCTCCCGGCTGATCGCGTCGGGCGCCGATTTCAAGGACGTTTACCTCACCTTCCAGGAGTATTTCAAGCACCCCGGACGCGACGGCGCAAGATGGGGACAACCCTTCGCCGCGCTTCTCGGCGCGTTCAAGGCGCAGATGGAACTCGGCATCGGCGCGATCGGCGGCAAGGACTCGATGTCCGGCACCTTCGAGGGGCTCGACGTTCCCCCGACGCTGGTTTCGTTCGCCGTCACCACCTCCAAGACCGGACGGATCGTTTCCCCCGAACTGAAGCGCGCGGGCGACCGCGTCCTGCTCTTTGCACCGAAAACCGACGAGAACGGACTGCCCGACGCGGCGTCGTGGATCAAGACCGCCGCAACCGTCTCCGCTCTGCTCCGCGACGGTCGGGGTACCGCCTGTTATACCCCCGGGATGGGGGGTATTGCCGAGGCGATCATGAAAACCGGCTTCGGCAACCGTCTCGGATTCAAGTTTTCCGACGACCTTTCGCTCTCCGACCTGTTCGGCTACGCCTACGCGTCCTTCCTCGTTGAGGTAAACGACGAGAGCGTGACGGGCGGCACCCTGATCGGTTACGTCACCGACGACGCGAAGATCTCCTATCGGGGAGAGAGCGTCGGGCTGGACGATCTGCTGAAGGAGTACGAAGACAAACTCGAGAGCGTGTTCCCCTGCAATATCCCGCACAAAGGCAAGACTCCTTCGAACTATTCGTTTGAAGCGAAGACCCGACCCGCTCCGGCGGTGAAGGTCGCCCGTCCCCGCGTACTGATCCCGGTTTTCCCCGGCACCAACTGCGAGTACGACTCTGCGAAAGCTATCTCGGACGCCGGGGCGGAGCCCGAGATCATGGTGCTGAACAATCTGACCCCCGACGGGGTCGCGCGGAGCGTCGAGCGCTTTGCCGAGACGCTCAAAACCTCGCAGATCGTCTTCGTTCCGGGCGGTTTCTCGGGCGGCGACGAGCCCGACGGCAGCGGCAAGTTCATCACCGCGTTCTTCCGTTCCCCCGCGATCAGAGAACAGGTCTGCGATCTGCTCGAAAAACGCGACGGGCTGATGTGCGGTATCTGCAACGGCTTCCAGGCGCTGATCAAGATCGTCGATACCGACGAGCATTGCCCGACCCTGACCTTCAACACGATCGGGCGGCACCAGTCGCGGATCGTCCGCACGCGGATCGCGTCGAACAAGTCGCCGTGGCTGTCGCTTACTTCGGTGGGCGACGTGATCTCGGTCCCGATCTCCCACGGAGAGGGACGGTTCTACGCCGACGACGCGCTGATCGCGGACCTTGCGAAGAACGGGCAGATCGCCACCCAGTACGTCGACCTTGACGGCAACGCGACAAGCGACGTGCATTTCAACCCCAACGACTCGGCGGCGGCGATCGAGGGCATCACCTCGCCCGACGGACGCGTCTTCGGCAAGATGGGACACAGCGAGCGGGTCGGCGCGGGTCTTTACAAGAACGTTCCCGGCAACTACGATCTCCGGCTCTTTGAGGCGGCGGTCAAGTATTTCAAGTGATCAAATAACGAGATAAAGGAAGAGAGGACAAGCAAATGGCGTATTTATCCGATATCGAGATCGCGCAATCGGTCACCCCGGAGCACATCCTGAAGATCGCGGAACGCGCGCACGTCGACCTCCGCTACGTCGAGCAGTACGGCAACAGCAAGGCGAAGATCGATCTGTCCCTGCTCGAAGACAAGAAGGATCAGAAGGACGGTAAACTGATCCTCGTCACCGCCATCACCCCGACCCCCGCGGGAGAGGGGAAGACCACCACGACGATCGGTCTTGCGGACGGTCTCCGCCGGATCGGCAAGGACGTGACGGTCGCCCTCCGCGAGCCGTCGCTCGGTCCCGTGTTCGGCATCAAGGGCGGCGCCGCCGGCGGCGGGTACGCGCAGGTGATCCCGATGGAGGACATCAACCTCCACTTCACCGGCGACTTCCACGCGATCGGCGCGGCGAACAACCTGCTCGCGGCGATGCTCGACAACCATATCCAGCAGGGCAACTCCCTCGGGATCGAACCCCGCCAGATCACCTGGAAACGCGCCGTCGATATGAACGACCGTCAACTCCGCAATATCGTCGACGGGCTGGGCGGCAAAGCCAACGGCACCCCGCGTGAGGACGGCTTCGACATCACGGTCGCGTCCGAGATCATGGCGGTCTTCTGCCTCGCGTCCTCGCTCTCCGACCTGAAGGAGCGCATCTCCCGGATCGTCGTCGGCTACACCTACGACGACCGCCCCGTGACGGCGGGCGATCTCAAGGCGGCGGGCGCGATGACGGCGCTTCTGAAAGACGCCCTGAAGCCCAATCTCGTCCAGACGCTCGAGGGCACTCCGGCGTTCGTCCACGGCGGTCCCTTCGCCAATATCGCCCACGGCTGCAACTCGGTCGTCGCGACCAGAATGGCGCTCAAGATGGGCGACTACACCGTGACCGAAGCCGGCTTCGGCGCCGACCTCGGGGCTGAAAAGTTCCTCGATATCAAGTGCCGGATGGCGGGTCTCGTTCCTTCCGCCGTCGTGGTGGTCGCGACCGTCCGCGCGCTGAAGATGCACGGGGGGCTGCCCAAGACCGCGCTCGCCACCGAGGACCTCGGTGCGCTGGAAAAGGGCATCCCGAACCTGCTCCGTCACGTCTCGAATATCAAGAACGTCTACAAACTCCCCTGCGTGGTCGCGGTCAACCGTTTCCCGACCGATACCGACAACGAGATCGACTTCATCATCAAAAAGTGCCGCGAACTCGGCGTCAACACCGTCCTGTCCACCGTCTGGGCGGAGGGCGGACGCGGCGGCGAGGACCTCGCCCGCGAGGTCGTTCGTCTCTGCGAGGAGGAAAAGGGCGACTTCACCTTCTCCTACGACGAGAAACAGCCCATCAAAGAGAAGATCGAGGCGGTCGTCAAGAAGATCTACGGCGGCGCCGGGATCGTCGTTCTGCCGCAGGCGGAAAAGCAGATCGAACAGCTCGAAAAACTCGGCTTCGGTAAGACCCCGATCTGCATCGCGAAGACCCAGTACAGTTTCTCGGACGACCCGACCAAACTCGGCGCGCCCGAAGGGTTCAACGTCACGGTGAAGAACGTGAAGGTCTCCGCCGGCGCCGGATTCGTCGTCGTTCTGACCGGCGACATTATGACCATGCCGGGTCTGCCCCGCGTCCCCGCGGCGGAGAAGATCGACGTGACCCCCGACGGCAAGATCGTCGGACTCTTTTAAAATAATGCCGCGCGGCGAACGCCGCGCGGCATTATACAGGGGAGAGGAACTCCCGTTCGATATAACGGACGCGTCGATCGACGCGTCCGTTTCGATATGTCGCCCTCGCGGGCAATTCAATATGCGCCGTCGGTGCAAGGGTTACAATCCAAGCAGCAAAAACCTTTTGTCGTGGCAATCCGAGGTCTTGATGATCTTCGCGCCGTTTCGGGTGAGGGTATCCAGAATACGGGGATCGGGGTAGGGGGTTTTGCGGTATCCGCGCGCGATAGCCCCGAAATTGATCTCGAAGGTGACGGGACGGGGGAGCAGTTCTTCGATCGCTCCGTCGGCGGCTGCGATATAGCGCGGGTGGTTTACGTCGAAGAGGTCGCCGTCCTCGTTGAACTTCGTCACGAGGTCGAAGTGCGCGACGATCTTGCACCCGGTTTTCTCGTACACCCGCCCGACCAAACGGTAGTAGTCCTCGCAGTAGGCGTAGAAGTCGCCGCCGTAGTATCGTTCGACGTCCTTGATCTGCCGTTCGCGCGAATCGTCGACCGGGAGGTAGTTGCCGTTCTTTTCGATATAATGCACCGCCCCGATCACGTAGTCGTAGCGGTCGGTCGGCATATCGGAAAAGAAGTCCTGCTCGATCCCGAAAAGGACGTTGATCTTTCCTTTGTACTTTTCTTTCAGCCGCGGGATCTCCTCGTTGTAGCGTTCGGTATTCTCAAGCGACATGCAGTACGAGAGATCGAACGGGGTATAGGAGTGACCCGTGAAGCCGATCGCAGGGCAGCCGAGCCGGATCGCCTCGAGGATCAGTTCCTCCGGCGTGTCTCTGCCGTCGCAGTATCGGGTGTGGGTGTGATAGTTCGAGGGCGCCAAGGCGGGATCCCCTTTCGTGTTTCTCCCTCTATCATACCACATTTTCAAAAACAGTCAAGAGGAAAGCCGGAAAAAGTCGTTATTAACCCTTGACCGACCGCCATTTGAAGAGGACGATGCCCCCGATCATGAGCGCGAGCCCCGCGAATTTCTGCCACCCGAAGGGCGCCTTCTCCGTGCCGAGCCAGCCGCACAGATCGATCAGCGCCGCCGTCAAAAGTTGCGAGATCAGGATGATCGAGATCGCCGCGGTCGGGGACAGCCCTTTGATCGAGAGGATCACCGTGACCGTGATGACAAGCCCCAACACCCCGCCGACAAGATACGTCCATTTGGTCCCCCGGATCGCCGCGAGATCCCCGCGCCCGAAGATCAGCATCACGAGAAACGAGAGCAGAAACGCCGTCCCCTGTACGAACACGTTGGCTTCAAAGATCCCGACCCGGTCGGTCAGCCGCGTGTTGATGACCCCCTGCAAACTCATCACCGCCCCCGCGATAACAGAACACAAAACTCCGATCATTATTTCTCCTTTTTTAAAATAGTGTATCCCGCGCGGAACGGCTTATTCGTCCGGGCGGAAAGCATTGACAAACACGCCCGTCTTCGATTTCCGATCAGGCGATCAACTTCCTCTGTTTGTGACTTTTTTATTAATAATACACAGAACGATTGACGAGTTACATAAAATAATGTATAATGTAGACAGAACGAATATAAAGGAGGTTCATTATGAAACGCTTTTTGTCTTTTTTCCTGCTTCTCGCTCTGACTCTGACCTGCCTCTTCGTCTTCTCCTCCTGCAAAAAGAAGGGCGGCGACGACGACGGACCCGCTGCTCGCCTCTTCGACGAGAGCGGGCTTCTCTGCGTTCGTCGCGACGGCAAATACGGCTTTATCAACAAAAAGGGAAAAGAGGTCATCCCCTGCGAGTTTGCTTCCGCCGATCGGTTCCGGAACGGCGCGGCGATCGTGAAGGATGATATGAACGGCGACAGTTATTATATCGGCGTTAAAGGCAAGCCCCTGTTCGAGAGGACGTTCGCCTCCGCGTACCCGTTCGACGACTACGACCGCGCCGTCGTTCACGCGATAGCGGACGGACCGGCGGAACTGATCAACAAGAAGGGAGAGACCGTCTTTTCGGCAACCCGGATCGAATCCACCGGGGCGGGGATCTACCTGTACGAGAGCGAGAACGGCAAAATGGGCGCCGTCGACCCGAATGGAGAAACCGTACTCGTGCCCGCATACGAATCGCTCAGCGCCTGCTATCGGATCGAGTGGAACGAGTTCGGCGTCAAACGCCACGTTCCCGTGAACGACCGTCTGTACTCGATCACGAGGGAACCGGGAACGGATCATTACGCTTGGTCTTTGATCGACCTTAACGGGAACGTGATCTACGCCTCCGACGCGCTGATCGACTACTTTTACGGAAACCGATCGGTCGCCAATAGGATCGGGGCTTTCGACGTGATCGACCGTGACGGGAACGTGATCTTTTCGCGCGACGGAAAGGTGATAAGCCAAACGGAGTCGTATATGCTCGTCGACGTGTCCGACGGATCGGTTGCGTACTCGCAGCACGATCAGTGGGTCGTGTATGGCTTGGACGGAGAGGTCCTCTACGATTTCCGGGGCTCCGGGTTCTATCCGGCGTTCTGGTGCGGGGCGAACGATTTCGCGGTGCTCAATATCCAAACGGATGAGCACGGGCTTGTGAACCTGAAGGGAGAGATCGTCGTTCCCTGCACCTACGACTCCGTCGTTCCGAGCGACGGTAACGGGAACAGCGTCTGCAGGAAGGGCGATACCTATTACGTCATTGACGGAGAGGGAAAGACCGTCTTCCAAAAGACCTGCGACTACCTCACGACGTCCGACCATTTCGCGGGGAAATACTATCTCGCCTGCTACGAGGCGGAAAACGGGACGGAAACCTACGAACTGCTGAGCCCGAAGGGAAAAACCGTGCAGACCTTCGGCACGGAATACAGCTTCGGCTTGATCATCTGGGAAGACGCTTCCCAACCGTTCGCGTTCATCAATCACGATTGCGGTTACTACGCGGACGGGTATCTCGTCGTCCTCGACGGGAAAACCGAAACCTTTATGATTATGCAAAAGAAGAGCAAGAAGTTCAAGGTCATCAACCACGAGTATTACAACTATCTCGGACTGCCCATGTACTTTGACTGATCGCCGCGGGGCGGTGCAGTACGATTTGCTTCGCAAAGTTCAAATTGATGAAACGCGCGCGCCCTTCGGCGCGCGCGTCGTTTTTTTGTAAACTTTCGTCTCCCTCAACTTTCGGCGATCACACGGCGCAAATACTCCGCCGCCTGTCCGATATCCTTTACCGGGTCGTCGCCCGCCTCTCGCTCGACGGTGAGGAATCCGCGATAGCCGATCTCGTCCAGAGCGGAAAGATAAGCGGGGAAGTTGACGCCGCCCTCCCCGAGCGGGAGCTCGCGGTAGAAGGTCGCCCCGCGCACGTCCTCCGGGGTCGGGGTCACGCCGTAGATATATTCGGGGTTGGTCCGTTTCACCATGATCCCGTCCTTGGCGTGAGTATGCACGATATACTCTTTCAGAAGACGGACGGCGTTCACGGGATCGTCCCCGACCACCATCACCAGATTCGCGGGATCGAGATTCACCGCCACCCCGCGCGATCCGAGCGAATCGAGAAAGCGTTTCAAAACGTCCGACGGCTCGGGTCCGGTCTCCAGGGCGAAATGCGACCCCAGCCCGTCCGCGAATTCCGCGAGTTCCCGGCACGCCTCCTGCATCACCTTGTAGCGGTCGTGCGCGGGGTCCGACGGCACGACGCCGATATGGGTGGTCACGATATCCGAGCCCAGCTCCTTCGCCAGTTCCATGATCCGCTTCGATTTCTCGATCAGACCCGGATTCAGTTCGGGATCCCCGAATCCGCGCCCGAGATCCCCGCAGATCGCGGAAAAGACCAGCCCCGCGTCGTCCATCATCCGGAGCAGTTCGCGTTTTTTCTCCCGCGTCATATTCTCCGGCGCGTGCTCGCCCGAAGTGCAGTAGGTCTGTACGCCCTGCGCCCCGATCGCCTTCGCCGCCGCGATCGCGTCTCTGTCGGGCAGGCGGAACGATTCGAGCATCACCCCGATCGGAAAACGGTACATAAACGCCCCTCCTTATTCTCTGATCAGCCGTTTCAGATACGCGTATCCCTCTGCGATCGCCGGGATCACGTCCTCGGGACCCTCGAACTCGTACGATACCCAGCCGTCGTAGCCCGCCCCACGCAGCGCGTCAAGACACGAAACGACGTCGACGTTCCCGCGCCCGAGTACCGTCCCGCGCCAAAGGTTGCCGCCCGCCGAACGGTTGAATCCGACGGGGGCAGGCGCGTCCTTTCCCGGATCCGGCAGCAGCACAAAGTCCTTCGCGTGGACGTGGACGGCGTAGGGAGCCGCGATTTTGACCGCTTCGAGGTTATCACGGTCGACCACCGAAAAGTTCCCGACGTCGACGAGCCACCCGAAGTTCTTATGCCCGACCGCCTCGATCAGCTTCTCCACCCGTTCGGGCGCCTGATAGAGAAAGCCGTGATTCTCGGTACAGGTCTTGACCCCGATCTTCGATCCGAATTCCGCGATCCGACGGATGCGCGGCGCCATTTCCGCGATCCCGTCCTCCCACGTGAGATCCGGCTTTCTGTACGCCTTGAAACTCGCGTCGAAACGAAAGACGGAGGCGCCGAGCAACTTCGCGATCGACGCCTGACGGCAGAGCCGTTCGACCTCCCGATCGGGGAAGAAGCCGAGCAGATTGGAAGAGACGGCGTAGGCGGGGATCGACAGACCGTACTCGTCCGCCGCCGCCCGGACTTCCCGCGCGATCTCGTATTCGTCGCCTTCGATCCCCCACGCGGGGTTCAAAAGGTCGACGAACTCGATCCCCGCAAAGCCGATCTCACGGGCGAGCCGGACGATCTCCCGATACCCGCATTTGGTTTCGCGGAGATACCGGTCAAAACTGTAACTGCTGACTCCGATCTTCATATTTTCCCCCGAAAATGACCGAAACCCCCTCCCCGAAGCGGGGGAGAGGGTTCCGTTTGACTTTTTTCAGGCAAGCCCCGCCTTGCTTTTGACCAGCGCCGCGACCTCGTCCACGTAGCGGCGGCAGGTCGCCTCGTCCTTCGCCTCGACCATCACGCGGATCAGCGGCTCGGTCCCCGATTTGCGGAGCAGGAGCCGTCCGTTCGCGCCGAGTTCCGCGTTGATCTCGGCGGCCCGTTTCGCGATCTCGGGATCGTTCTCGATCGCGTCCTTGTCTGCGACCCGGACGTTTTCCAGAACCTGCGGATAGATCTTCACGGGAGCGGCGAGTTCGGAGAGCGGCTTTTTCTGTTCGAGCATACACTCGGTCAGTTTGATGGCGGTCAGGATGCCGTCGCCAGTCGTCGCGTATTTGGAGAGGATGATGTGTCCCGATTGCTCGCCGCCGACGCAATGCCCGTTTTTCAGCATACATTCGTAGACGAAGCGGTCGCCAACCGTCGTTTTCTCGTAGTTGATCCCCGCCTCGTCGAGCGCGCGGAACAGCCCGAGATTCGACATCACCGTCGCGACGATGGTATTGTTGGTCAGCTGCCCTTTCGCGGAGAGCGTCTTTCCGAAGATGTAGAGGATGTGGTCGCCGTTCACGACGTTCCCGTTCTCGTCGACGGCAAGACACCGGTCGGCGTCCCCGTCGAAGGCGAATCCGACGTCCAGCTGATTCGACCGCACGAGGCGCTGCAGTCCCTCGATGTGGGTCGAGCCGGCGCCGTCGTTGATGTTGGTGCCGTCGGGGTTGTTGTTGATGACGTAGGTTTTCGCTCCGAGGGCGTCGAAGACCGATTTCGCGATCATCCAGCTCGAGCCGTTCGCGCAGTCCAGCCCGACCTTCAACTGCTTGAAACTGCGGGTCGCGAGCGAGATCAGATAGCCGACGTAGCGGTTACGCCCCGCGGCGTGGTCGATGATCTGCCCGATATCGCGCCCGGTCGCGAAGGGAAGATCGTCCCCCTCGATCCCGAAGTCCGAAAGATCGCCGTCGATATACTTTTCGATCAGGGCGATGGTATCGTCGTCCATCTTCTCGCCCCACCGGTTGACCAGTTTGATGCCGTTGTCGTCAAACGCGTTGTGGGAGGCGGAGATCATCACGCCGCAGTCGAAATCGTCGAGCCGCGTGATGTACGACACGCTCGGGGTGGTGGTGACGTGCATGATGTAGGCGTCGGCGCCCGAGGCGGTCAGCCCCGCCGCGATCGCGTACTCGAACATATAGGACGAGCGGCGCGTATCTTTTCCGATCACGACCTTGGTCCTGTGTCCCGGAACGGGGAAGCCTGCAAGTTCGCTCCCGTAGTACCAGCCGAGGAAACGCCCGACCTTATACGCGTGGATCCCCTTTAACGTGACGTTCGCTTCGCCGCGGAAACCGTCGGTACCGAAATATTTGCCCATTGTCTTACTCGCTTTCGTCTTTGATTTGGAGGAACGCGGTTTTCGGTGCAAGACGACTGCCGCTCGCGGGGGGCGGCAGTCGTCGGATGATCGTTTTCAGCGCCGGCAGATCAGCTCGTCGCGGCGCGGCCCGTTCGAGACCATGGTGATCGGCACGCCGATCTCCCCTTCGATAAACTCGACGTAGTCGCGGCACGCCTTCGGCAGGTCGGCGTAGTTCTTGATCCCGCGCACGTCGCACTTCCAGCCCGGCAGGACCTTCAGGACCGGCTTGCACTTTTCGAGCGTCGGGGTGGTGGGGAAGTTCCGGATGACCTTTCCGTCCGGGGTCTCGTACCCGACGCAGACCGGGATCTCGTCCAGATAGCCCAGCGCGTCGACGACGGTCAGGACCACCTCGGTCGCCCCTTGGATCTCGACGCCGTAGCGGGTCGCCACGCAGTCGAACCAGCCCATGCGCCGCGGACGCCCCGTGGTCGCGCCGAACTCCCCGGCGTCGCCGCCGCGGATACGCATCTCCTGCGCTTTTTCGGGATCGAGGATCTCGGACACGAACGCGCCCGCGCCGACGGCGCTCGAATACGCCTTGGTCACGCAGATCACGTCGCGGATCATATACGGCGGGATGCCCGCGCCGACAGCGCCGAATCCGGCGAGGGTCGAGGAGCTGGTCACCATCGGATAGATGCCGTGGTCGGGATCTTTGAGACTCCCGAGCTGCCCTTCGAGCAGGACGTTCTTGCCGGCTTTCAGAGCGTCGCGCAGATACGCGAAACTGTCGCCCACGAAGGGACGGATGGCGTCGCGCTTCTTCATCAGGTCTGCAAACAGTTCGTCGGCGTTGATGGGATCACGGTGATAGAGACTGCCGAGGATCAGGTTCTTGACCTCCAGCACGCGGACCAGTTTCCTGTACGCGTAGTCCTCGTCCATCAGCTCGCAGATCTCGAAGCCGATCTTGGCGTACTTATCGGAATAGAACGGCGCGATCCCGCTCTTGGTAGAGCCGAACGCCGCGCCCTTCAGCCGCTCCTCCTCGGCAACGTCGAACAGGATGTGATAGGGCATCACGATCTGCACGCGGTCGGAGACCATCAGATCGGGGTCCGCGCCCTTTTCCCGGACCGATTCGACCTCTTTTAAGAACTTGTCGACGTCGAGGGCGACGCCGTTCCCGATGATATTCTTGATGTGGGGATAGAAAACGCCCGACGGGAGCTGGTGGAGCGCCGTCTTCCCGTACTCGTTGATGATGGTATGCCCGGCGTTCGAGCCGCCCTGGAATCTTACGACTACGTCCGATTCCGCCGCCAGAACGTCTGTGATCTTGCCTTTTCCTTCGTCGCCCCAGTTGGCGCCGACAATCGCTTTGACCATGGAAAATGCCCTTCCGTTTTCTGTGTTCGGCCGCTCCCTTGCGCACGGGCGCGGAGCGACCCTATAACAGTATAGCACACGTTGCGCCGGATTGCAAGACGAAAAAGCGTTTTTTCCATCTTTCGGCGCCGCTTTATGCCCCGTTTTTGCCCGTCGTTGCGCCGCTTTTCCGCCCCGCGTTCAAAAAAACGAAATTTCCTGTATATCCGTATTGACATTACACAGTAATTCTGGTATAATTGTATACAATTCTGAAAAGGAGAGACCGAAATGCTTGAGATTTCCCCGAAAACAAACCTTCTCGAACAGAAAAACTACCGCTACGCGCTGCAGGACGTTGCGGAGCCCAACCTGTACCGCGACGTCTACCCCTACACCGACGTTCCGCGCGTGGCGTTCAACCATCGCCGCGTTCCGATGGGGATGCCGGAGGATATCTGGATCACCGATACCAGTTTCCGCGACGGTCAGCAGTCGGTCGAGCCGTATACGGTCAAACAGATCGTCGACCTCTTTAAACTGATGTCCCGGCTCGGCGGCCCCTACGGGATCATCCGCCAGACCGAGTTTTTCGTTTACAGTAAAAAGGATCGCGAGGCGCTCGCCAAGTGCCAGGATCTCGGGCTGAAGTTCCCGGAGATCACCACCTGGATCCGCGCCAGCCGCGAGGACTTCAAACTGGTGCGCGACCTCGGCGTCCGCGAGACGGGCATCCTGGTCTCCTGCAGCGACTATCACATCTTCAAGAAGATGCAGATGACCCGCAAACAATGTATGGACTACTATCTCAAGACCGTCGCGGACGCGTTCGAAGCGGGGGTCATGCCGCGCTGCCATTTGGAGGACATCACCCGCGCCGACTTCTACGGCTTCGTCGTCCCGTTCGTCAACGAACTGATGAAGATGTCGCAGGACGCCGGGATCCCCGTGCGTATCCGCGCCTGCGATACCATGGGCTACGGCGTGCCGTACTCCGAGGTCGCGATCCCGCGGAGCGTGCCGGGGATCATCTACGGTCTGCAGCACTATTCCGACGTTCCGTCCGAGATGCTCGAATGGCACGGGCATAACGATTTCGGCAAGGCGGTCGCGAACGCTTCGACGGCGTGGCTGTACGGCGCCTGCGGGGTCAACTGCTCGCTGCTCGGGATCGGGGAGCGGACGGGGAACATCCCGCTCGAGGAGATGGTATTCGAGTACGCGTCGCTGCGCGGCTCGCTCGACGGGATGGATCCCACCGTCATCACCGAGATCGCGGATTATTTCACCCGCGAGATCGGCTACAAGATCCCGCCGATGACCCCGTTCGTCGGTCGGAACTTCAACGTCACCCGCGCCGGCATCCACGCCGACGGTCTGATGAAGGACGAGGAGATCTACAACATTTTCGACACCGAAAAGATCCTCAACCGTCCGGCGTCGGTCATGATCGGAAAGGCGTCGGGGCTCGCCGGCATCGCCTACTGGATCAACGGCAACTACGGGCTCTCGGGCGACGCCGCGGTCGGCAAGCACGATCCGCTGGTCGCGTCTCTGAAAGAATGGATCGACAAGGAGTACGAGGACGGACGGCAGACCTCGCTCTCGACGGCGGAACTCGAAGAGAAGATCGAGGAACTGTCGGGCGGCAAACTGCGCCGTCTGTAAGGAGGAAAAGAGAGAATGGAACACAGGACCGTATCGCTTGCCGAACAGGTGTTCGAGCGGCTTGAAAACGAAATACTTTCGGGCAAATTTCCGCGCGGAACGGTGCTTACCGAGATGAATCTCGTCACCGAACTCGGGGTCAGCCGGACGCCCATCCGCGAAGCCATCCACCGTCTCGAACAGGAGCACGTCATCGAGACCACGACCAAGGGCATCCTGATCCTCGGCGTGACCAAAAAGGACCTGCGCGACATCTTCGAGATCCGGCTCCGGATCGAGGGGCTCGCGTCCGCGGAGGCGGCGAAGCGCATCACCGACGAGGAACTCGCGGAACTGCGCGAATCGCTTGAACTGCAGGAGTTCTACGTCCCGAAAAACGACCCCGAACACGTCCGCGGGATGGACAGTCTGTTCCATCGGCTGATCTACCGTTTCAGCGGAAACACCGCCCTTTCGGACGCGCTTCTCCCCCTGCATAAGAAGGTGATGAAGTACCGCCTCGCCTCGGTCTCCGACCACAGCCGCGCCAACTCGTCGGCAAAGGAGCACCGTATGATCTACGAGGCGATCGCCAACCACGATCCCGAAGCCGCGGAAGCGCGGACGGTCGAACACATCAAAAACGCAATGGAGCACATCCTGAAGGAGACCAACGAATAAAATGGGACTGACTATCGCACAGAAGATCATCAAAGCGCACCTTCTTTCGGGAGAGATGACCCCCGGCTCGGAGATCGGGCTGAAGATCGACCAGACGCTGACCCAGGACGCGACCGGCACGATGGCGTACCTCGAATTTGAGGCGATCGGCATCCCCCGCGTCCGGACCGAACTTTCGGTCGCCTATATCGACCACAACACGCTGCAGTCGGGTTTTGAGAACGCCGACGACCACCTCTACATCCAGTCGGTCGCCAAAAAGTACGGTCTGCGCTTCTCCCGTCCCGGCAACGGCATCTGCCATCAGGTGCATCTCGAACGCTTCGGCAAACCGGGAAAGACCCTGATCGGCTCGGACAGCCACACGCCGACCGGCGGCGGGATCGGGATGCTCGCGATGGGCGCGGGCGGGCTCGACGTCGCGGTCGCGATGGGCGGCGGCGCCTACTATATCACGATGCCGAAGATGATCCTCGTCAAACTCTCGGGCAAACTCCGCCCGTGGGTCTCCGCGAAGGACGTCTCGCTCGAACTGCTCCGCATCCTGTCCGTCAAGGGCGGGGTGGGGTCGATCATCGAGTGGGGCGGGGAGGGGGTTTCCACCCTTTCGGTGCCGCAACGCGCTACCATTACCAATATGGGGACCGAACTCGGCGCCACCACGTCCATCTTCCCCTCGGACGAAGTGACCCGCGCGTTCCTTGCCGCCGAGGGGCGTGAAAACGATTACACGCCGCTCTCGTCCGATCCGGACGCGGAGTACGACCGGATCATTGAGATCGACCTGTCGACCCTCTCTCCGCTCGTCGCCTGCCCGCACAGCCCCGACAACGTCAGACCCGTCTCGGAACTCTCGGGCGTCAAGGTGGATCAGGTCTGCGTCGGCTCCTGCACCAACTCCAGTCTCGCAGACCTGCTCCGGGTCGCCTCGATGCTGAAGGGCAAGAAGATCGACGACAGCGTTTCGATGTCGGTCTCGGAGCAGTTTCACATCCACATCCCGGATATCCTCGCCGCGGGCGCGCGTCTGCTCGAATGCGCCTGCGGACCCTGTATCGGTATGGGCTTTTCCCCGAATTCGGCGGGCGTTTCGCTCCGCACCTTCAACCGCAACTTCGAGGGACGCTCGGGGACGCGCGACGCAGGGGTCTACCTCGTCTCGCCGGAGGTCGCCGTGGCGTCGGCTCTGACCGGGTATATCACCGATCCCGCGACGCTCGGGGTCTGCGCGCCGATCAAACTGCCGAAGAAGTATAAGATCGACGATTCCGCGATCCTGCTCCCCGCCGATCCCGAGACTGCGAAGACGCTTTCGGTCAGGAGAGGTCCCAACATCAAGCCCTTCCCGGATACCCGTCCGCTCTCGGACAAAGTCGACGCGACCCTGACCCTGAAGGTCGGGGACAATATCACCACCGACCACATTATGCCGGCGGGCGCGAAGATCCTGCCGTACCGCTCCAACATCCCCTACCTCTCGAAGTTCTGCTTCGCCGTCTGCGACGAGACCTTCTCGGAGAGGGCGAAAGCCGTCGGCTCGACCGTGATCGTCGGCGGGTCGAACTACGGGCAGGGAAGTTCGCGCGAGCACGCGGCGCTGGTCCCGCTCTACCTCGGCGTGCGCGCCGTTATCGCCAAGTCGTTCGCCCGCATCCACGCGGCGAACCTCATCAACGCCGGGATCCTGCCGCTCACCTTCCGCGATCCCGCCGACTACGACAAGATCGAACAGGGCGACAAACTCTCGCTCTCGGGTCTTTTCGCGGCGCTCGAGAACGGCGAAGCGACCCTGTTTGACGAGACCAAGGGCGTCAAAGTGACCCTCGATTGCAGTTTCACCGAGCGGCAGCGGGCGATCCTGCTCGCGGGCGGTCTGCTCGACTATACCCGGAACAACGGAGAGAAAAAACAATGAGCAAGATTCAGATGAAAACGCCCCTCGTCGAGATGGACGGGGACGAAATGACGCGCATCCTCTGGAAATGGATCAAGGAGAAACTGATCCTCCCCTTCGTCGACCTCAAGACCGAGTATTTCGATCTGGGGCTGCCCGAGCGCGAAAAGACCAAAGACAAGATCACCCTCGACGCGGCGAATCGCGCGAAGGAACTCGGAGTTTCGGTCAAGTGCGCGACCATCACCCCGAACAAACAGCGTGTGGAGGAATACAACCTCTCCGAGATGTGGAAGTCCCCGAACGGCACCATCCGCGCCGTCCTCGACGGGACGGTCTTCCGCGCGCCGATCTTGCTCGATTCGATCCGTCCGATCGTCCGCAGTTGGAAGAAGCCCATCACCATCGCCCGTCACGCTTACGGCGACGTCTACCGCGCGACCGAGTACCGCGTCAAGGGAGCGGGGAAAGCCGAGCTGGTCTTCACGGGCGAGGGGGGCGAATCCTTCCGCGAGACGGTCTTCGATTTCGGCAAGTGCGGGGGCGTATTGCAGGCGCAGTACAACCGCGACGACTCGATCCGGTCGTTTGCCCATTCCTGCTTCCGTTACGCTCTCGACACCAAACAGGACCTCTGGTTTTCGACCAAGGACACCATCTCGAAACAGTACGACCAGACCTTCAAACTGATCTTTGCCGACCTCTTTGAAACCGAGTACAAAAAGCGGTTCGAGGACGCCGGGATCACCTATTTCTACACCCTGATCGACGACGCGGTCGCCCGGGTCATCCGGAGCGAGGGCGGCTTCATCTGGGCGTGCAAGAACTACGACGGCGACGTGATGAGTGATATGGTCTCGACCGCGTTCGGCTCGCTCGCCATGATGACGTCGGTGCTCGTCTCCCCCGACGGCAAGTTCGAGTACGAGGCGGCGCACGGCACCGTCACCCGCCACTACTACCGTTATCTCAAGGGCGAGGAGACCTCGACCAACCCGATGGCGACAATCTACGCCTGGTCCGGGGCGCTTCGCAAGCGCGGCGAACTCGACGGGCTCTCGGATCTCGTCGCCTTTGCGGACGCGCTCGAAGCGGCTTGCATGGATACCCTGAACGCCGGCGTTATGACAAAAGATCTCGTCGCGCTCGTCACCCCCGGTACGACGGCGAAAGCAGTCAATTCCGAAGCGTTCCTCGACGAGATCGCGTCCCGCCTGTCGGCGCGTCTCGGGTGCGCGTCGTGAACGACCCTGACCGCTTCTCCCGGGCTTGCTCCGCCGTCCTCTCGGTCTCGCACGAAAAAGAGGGGATCGGCACGCAGGGGGAGAAGACGCTGCACGCGGTTTTCAAGAACTATTACGAACCCGACAAGACCTTTCACGAGGTAAAGACCGGGAGTTTCATCGCGGATATCCGGCGCGGCGGCGCGATCGTGGAGATCCAGACGCACGGGCTCTACCGGATGAAGAAGAAACTCGCCGCGTTCCTCCCCGAAAACGAGGTGACGGTGGTCCACCCCATCCCGCACGCAAGGACGGTGCGCTGGATCGAAAAGGACGGTACGCTCTCCCCCAAAAGGCGAAGCCCGAAAACGGGGAAGTTTACCGACGCCGTTTCCGAACTGCTCGGGATCCGCGACCTGCTCCGCGACCCGCACCTCACCGTGATCCTCTCGCTCGTCGACTGCAACGACTACAAGGTGCGCTCGGGCAAGGTCGGGCGCAAACGCGGCGCGATGCGTTTCGAGCGGATCCCGACCGCGCTGGTCTCGGAAATGAAACTCTCGACCCCCTCCGACTACCTCGCGTTCCTTCCCGCCGATCTTCCCGACGTTTTCACCTCCCTTGACGTTTCGCGGGCGGGCAGACTCCACCGCGACGACGCGGCGTATCTTCTGCTCCTGCTCTTTTCCGTCGGCGCCGTCGACCGGATCGGAAAGAACGAGCGCGGCGGCTACCTTTACCGCCGTCTGTTCTGACCGCGTTTTCCCCTTTATCACAACAAAAATAACGACCGCCCCCCTTTTCGGGAGGCGGTCGGTTTTATTGGTTTCAGAGGATCATTCCGCGTCGATCGTCGAGACCGGGATGGTGCTCTCCTCCAGCACGTCGACCACGATCCGGACCGTGTCGAGCGAGGTGAAGATGGTCACGCCGTTCTCGGTCGCACAGCGGCGGATGGTCGCGCCGTCCTCGTTGTGGATGCCCGACGTGATGGAGCGCGTGTTGATGACGTAACTGACGAATCCGGCGCGGATCAGTTCGGGGATCTCGTTGCTTCCCTCGGAGATCTTGCCCAGCCGATGGGTGCGGATGCCGTTCTCTTTTAAGAACTTCGCCGTTCCGACGGTCGCCGCGATATTGAAGCCCAGCCGGTAGAACCGCCGGACGAGCGGCAGCGCCTCTTCCTTGTCCTCGTCGGCAAGCGTCACCACGACCGTCCCGTAGTTCTGCAGCTTCATGCCCGACGCCTGCAGTCCCTTGTAGAGAGCGCGGGAGAGTTTTTTGTCGTAGCCGATCGCCTCGCCCGTCGACTTCATCTCGGGGGACAGGTAGACGTCAAGCCCCTTGATCTTGTTGGACGAGAAGACGGGAACTTTCACGTAATACCGCTGTTTCTCGTCGGGATAGATCCCGAAGATGCCCTGTTCCTTCAGCGATTTGCCGAGGATGACCTCGGTCGCGATATCGGGGAGCGGGTAGCCCGTCGCTTTCGAGAGGAACGGAACGGTACGCGATGAGCGCGGGTTGACCTCGATGATGTAGACGTCGTTCTTCTGATCCACGATGAACTGGATGTTGTAGAGCCCGACGATCCCGATCCCGATCCCCAGTTTCTTCGCGTACTGCAGGATCGTACCCTTTACGCTGTCGGGGATGGACACGGTCGGATAGACGCTGATCGAGTCGCCCGAATGGACCCCGGTGCGCTCGACAAGTTCCATAATGCCGGGTACGAACACGTCCACGCCGTCGCAGATCGCGTCGACCTCGACCTCCTTGCCCTCGATGTAGTGGTCGACCAGCACGGGCTTGTCCTCGTCGATCTCGACCGCGGTCTTCAGGTAGTGGCGGAGCATCTTGTCGTTGGCGACGATCTCCATCGCCCGTCCGCCCAGAACGAAACTCGGACGGACGAGTACGGGATAGCCGATCTCGTTCGCCGCGGCGACGCCCTCCTCGATATTGGTGACGGCTTTGCCCTTGGGCTGCGGGATGCCGAGCGTGTGCAGGATATGCTCGAAACTCTTGCGGTTCTCGGCGCGGTCGATCGCGGCGCAGTCGGTGCCGATGATCTTCACCCCGCGGTCGAACAGCGGCTGCGCGAGGTTGACGGCGGTTTGCCCGCCGAGCGAGGCGATCACCCCGACCGGCTGCTCGAAATCGACGATCGCCATCACGTCCTCGGCGGTCAGAGGCTCGAAGTAAAGTTTGTCGGAGCAGGTATAGTCGGTCGAGACCGTTTCGGGGTTGTTGTTGACGATAATGGCTTCGTAGCCCGCCCCACGGATGGTCTGCACCGCGTGGACGGTCGAATAGTCGAACTCGACGCCCTGCCCGATGCGGATGGGACCCGCGCCCAGCACGACGATCTTCTTTTTGTCACCGAGCCGCGACTTGTTCTCGCCCGTGTAGGAGGAGTAGAGATAGGCGATGTACTTCCCGGTGTGGAGCGTGTCCACCATCCGGAAGATCGGCGTGATCCCGTTCTCTTTCCGGAGACGGTAGACCTCGATCTCGGGCGTTTTCCAGAGCAGCCCGATCTCCTTGTCGGAGAATCCCATGATCTTCGCGGCTTTCAGCGCCCGGAGGTCGCCGGGTTTATCCGCAAGGATCCCTTCCATTTTTACGATCCGTTCCAGGCACTCGACGAACAGTTCGGTGATCATGGTCGCGCGGTGGATCTCGGAAACCGTCGCCCCGAGCCGGAGCAGTTCCGCGATCGCGAAAATATTGTCGTCGTGGAAGACTCCGACGTAGTCGAGCAGCGCGTCCTTCTTCCACCCGTCGAATTTCTTCAGATGGAAGTGGCAGACCCCGATCTCGAGCGAGCGGATGGATTTGAGGAAGCATTCTTCAAGGGACGAGCCGATCCCCATGACCTCGCCGGTCGCCTTCATCTGGGTCCCCAGCACGTTCGGGACGGTCGAGAACTTGTCGAAGGGGAAGCGCGGGAACTTCGCGACGATATAATCGAGAGAGGGCTCGATCGAGGCGTTGCCGCCCGCGACCGGGATCTCCTCCAGCGCCATCCCCACTGCGATCTTCGCCGTCACGCGGGCGATGGGATAGCCGCTCGCCTTCGACGCGAGCGCAGACGAACGCGAAACGCGGGGGTTGACCTCGATCAGGTAGTATTTGCTCGAACACGGGTCGAGCGCGAACTGAACGTTGCACCCGCCCGCGATCTTGAGTTCCCGGATCAGTTTCAGGGCGCTGTCGTTCAGCATTTTGAGGTCTTCCGGCGAGAGCGAGAGGATCGGGGCGACCACGATCGAGTCGCCGGTATGCACGCCGACGGGGTCGACGTTCTCCATACCGCAGACCGTGATGACGTGATCGTAGGAGTCGCGCATCACTTCGAACTCGATCTCTTTATACCCCTTGACGCTCTTCTCGATCAGCACCTCGTGGACCGGGGAGAGGGCGAAAGCGTTCGGGGCAAGGTCGAGCAGTTCGGCTTCGTCGTCGGCAAAACCGCCGCCCGTACCGCCGAGCGTAAATCCCGGACGAAGCACGACGGGATAGCCGATCCGCTTCGCCGCCGCGACCGCCTCCTCGACCGAGTAGGTGATCTCGGAGGGGATGACCGGTTCTCCGATACTTTCGCAGAGTTTCTTGAACTCCTCGCGGTCCTCGGCTTTCTCAATGCTCTCGCTGCTCGTCCCGAGCAGTTCGACGTTGCATTCGCGGAGGACGCCCTTCTTTTCCAGCTGCATCGCGAGATTCAGCCCGGTCTGCCCGCCGATCCCGGGGAGGATGGCGTCGGGGCGCTCGTAGCGGATGATCTTCGCGACGTATTCGAGCGTGAGCGGCTCCATATACACCTTGTCCGCGATCGAGGTGTCGGTCATAATGGTCGCGGGGTTGGAATTGACCAAAATGACCTCGTACCCCTCCTCCTTCAGCGCCAGACACGCCTGCGTTCCGGCGTAGTCGAACTCGGCTGCCTGCCCGATGACGATGGGGCCCGAGCCGATGATCATGATCTTCCTGATATCGTTGCGTTTCATATTTCTCTCCCGGTTTTAGATTGCTTTTTAAAGTTCGGTCGGCGCTTCGCTGTCGCAGAAGACGCAGCGGTAGACCTTGTTTTTCCTATCGGTCAGGCGGAACTGCTGCGGGATGCCCGGCTCGGTCGACGTGATGCAGCGCGGATTTTTGCACCGGATGATGTCGGTCACCTTTTCGGGCAGCGACAGATGCTCGCGCTTGGCAAGTTCGCCGTCCCGGATGACGTTGACCGTGATCCCCGGATCGAGGTAGCCGAGCACGTCGAAATCGAGGTCCATCACCTGTCCGATCTTGATGATGTCCTTTTTGCCCATCTTCTTGCTGTCGGCGTGCTGGATCAGCGCGACCGTGCAGTCGAGGCGGTCGAGCCCCAGCACGTGATAGATGCGGAGGGCGTTGCCCGCCGTGATGTGGTCGAGAACGATGCCGTCCTTGATCTGCCCTATGATCATACCGTCACCTCCAGAAGCGAGAGGATCAGCGCCTCCCGGATGTATTTTCCGTTCTCCGCCTGCCGGAAATAGCAGGCGCGGGGATCGTCGTCGACCTCCTGAGCGATCTCGTTGACGCGGGGCAGGGGGTGCATCACCGAGAGCGTGGCTTTCGCCGTCTTCAGTTTGTCGGACGTCAGGATATAACTGTCTTTCAAGCGCAGATAGTCGGCTTCGTTGAAGAAGCGTTCCTTCTGTACCCGCGTCATATAGAGGATATCCAGTTCGGGCATGACCTCGTCGAGATGCCGGGTCTCCTCGTAGGGGATCCCGTTCTTTTCGATCACGTCCGAGATCAGGTAGTCGGGCAGCCGCAGTTCTTCCGGCGAGATCAGAACGAAGCGCACTCCGGCGTACCTTGACAGCGCCGAGAGCAGCGAATGCACCGTCCGCCCGAACTTGAGGTCGCCGCAGAATCCGACCGTCAGATTTTCAAACCCGCCCTTTTCGCGCCGGATGGTCAGCAGGTCGGCAAGCGTCTGGGTCGGGTGGTTGTGTCCGCCGTCCCCCGCGTTGATGACCGGCACTCCGGCGACCCGGGAGGCGACCAGCGGAGCCCCCTCCTTCGGGTGGCGCATCGCGATCACGTCGGCGTAGAGCCCGACGATCCGCGCGGTGTCCGAGACGCTCTCGCCCTTCGACGTCGAACTTGACGCCGCTTCGGAAAACCCGAGGACGTTGCCGCCGAGTTCGTACATCGCCGCCTCAAAACTGAGGCGCGTGCGGGTCGACGGCTCGTAGAAGAGCGTCGCCAGCTTCTTGCCGCGGCAGGCGTCCTTGTACTTGTCGCGGTCCCCGATGATGTCGAGCGAAACGTCGATCAGTTTTTCGATCTCCTCGCGGGAAAGGTCGAGGATGTCGATCAGGTGTTTCATTTTTTCTCTCCTATCCAGCTCTCGTCCGACGGGTCGTTCCGGAAGGCGATCAGGCGTTTTACGTCGCTTTCACGGATAAACCCCTCCTCCGCGGCGACTTTTGCCACCACGTCGAAGTTGGTGAGCGATACGTTCTTGACCTTTGCTTCCGCGAGCCGTTCCAGCCCCCGCGCCATCCCGTAGGTGAAGATCGACACGATCCCGAGGACCTCCGCCCCCTCTTCCCGGAGGGCGTCGACCACCTCGATCACGCTGCCGCCGGTCGAGATCAGATCCTCGACCACGACCACCTTTTCGCCCGCGTCGAGTTTGCCCTCGATCCGGTTCTGCCGCCCGTGATCCTTCGCCCCGCTGCGGACGTAGCCCATCGGCAGACCGAGCAGGTGCGCCGTGATCGCGGCGTGGGCGATCCCCGCGGTCGACGTGCCGAAGAGCGCCTCGGCTTCGGGGTAGTTCTCCTTGACCAGTTTCGCAAGCCCCTCCTCGACGTCAAGTCGGACGGCGGGGGAGGTCAGCGTCAGGCGGTTGTCGCAGTAGACCGGGCTCTTGATCCCGCTCGCCCAGGTAAAGGGCTCGTCGGGACGGAAGAAGACGGCTCCGATCGACAGGAGGTCGTGCGCGATTTTCTTTTCCATCGTTCTGTTATCCTTTCGTTATCATCCGAGAAATTCAGAGACGCATCTGCGGTAGGCGGCTACGGGATCGGCGGCGGCGGTGATCGGGCGCCCGACCACGATCAGGTCGGAGCCGAGTTCCCGCGCCTTCGCCGGGGTGGTCACCCTCTGCTGATCCCCCGTCGCGCCGTCGGAAAACCTGACGCCCGGGGTCACGGTGAGAAAGCCCGCGCCGCACGTCTCGTGGACCGTCCCGGCTTCGAGCGGCGAGCAGACCACGCCGTCCAGCCCCGCCGCTTTCGCGTTCTTCGCGTATTGCGACACCACTTCGGGCAGACTGCGGTCGATCAGCAGTTCGTTCGAGAGCCGGGTTTGGTCGATCGAGGTCAGTTGGGTCACCGCGATCAGGCGTGGCCGCGTCCCGTCGGGGCGGGTCAGCCCTTCGATCGCCGCCCGCATCATGTCAAGCCCCCCCGCGGCGTGCAGGTTGGTGAGGTCGACGTCGAGTTTGGACAGCACCGCCATCGCCCGTTTGACCGTGTTCGGGATGTCGTGCAGTTTCAGGTCGAGGAAGATCTTGTGTCCTCTCGCCTTGATCTTTCGCACGATCTCGGGACCGGCGCCGTAGAACAGTTCCATCCCGATCTTGACGAACGGCTTTTCCTCCCGGAATCGGTCGAGGAAGGCGAAGGTCTCCTCCGCCGTGGGAAAGTCGCAGGCGATGATCACGTCGCGTTTCATTGGATTGCACCTCCGATAATATCTTGCAGATTTTCGATCCCGTATTTGTCCATCACGCCGGGGAGATCGCGGATGATGTCCCGGCAGGCGTACGGGTCGACCAGGTTCGCGGCGCCTACTTCAACCGCGGTCGCGCCGGCGAGCATCATTTCGATCACGTCCTCGGCGCGTCCGACGCCGCCCATCCCGACGACCGGGATCTTCACGGCTTTCGCCGTTTGGTACACCATCCGGAGCGCGACGGGGAAGACCGCGGGACCCGACAGCCCCCCGGTGGTATTCGCCAGCAGGGGTCTTTTCCGGGCAAGGTCGATCCGCATCCCGAGCAAAGTGTTGATGAGCGACACGCCGTCGGCGCCCGCGGACTCAACTGCCCGCGCGATCTCGGTGACGTCGGTGACGTTCGGAGAGAGTTTCAGGATAATGGGCTTCTTGGTCGCTTTCCGCACCGCCCGCGTCACTTCCGCCGCCGCCTTCGGGTCGGTCCCGAAACTCATGCCGCCCCCGTGGACGTTCGGACAGGAGATATTGACTTCGAACCACCCGACCGCCTCTTCGCCGTCGAGCTTTTCGACCACTTCGACGTACTCCCCGACCGAGAAGCCAGAGACGTTCGTCATCACGGGTTTTGAAAACACCCGTTTCATCTTCGGCAGCTCTTCCGCGATCACCCGGTCGACGCCCGGATTCTGCAGCCCGACGGCGTTCAGCATCCCCGACGGCGTTTCCGCGATCCGCGGCGTCGGATTCCCGAAGCGGGGCAGGGCGGTCGTTCCCTTGAAACTGAAGGTCCCCAGTTCGTTGATATCGTAGTAATCCGCGAATTCGTACCCGAAGCCGAAGGTCCCCGAGGCGGGGATCACGGGATTGTCGAGTTCGATCCCGCAGAGCGTTACGTTCAGTCTTCCCATAGTATCTCCCCCCGTTTGAGTACCGGTCCCTCGCGGCAGATCCGCTTGTTGCCCGCGACGGTTTTGCAGGTGCAGCCCATGCACGCGCCGAAGCCGCAGCCCATCCGCCGCTCGAAACTGTATTGTCCGTCAAGTGTCGTCGCCCGGTAGAGCGCCCGCAGCATCGGCTCGGGACCGCAGGTGTAAACGTAGGTATAGTCGAGCCCCGCGAGCGCGTTCGTCACGAATCCCTTCTGCCCGTACGACCCGTCGACCGTCGTGACGATCACCTTTGCGCCGAGCGTGCGGAACTCGTTTTCGTAGAATACTTCGTCCGCGGTATTGAAGCCGAGGATCGCCGTCACGCGCTTGCCCTCCGCGATCAGCGTTTTGGCGAGCCAGTAGAGCGGCGGCACCCCGACCCCGCCCCCGACGAGCAGGGGCGCGTCCCCCGAGAGGGCGGTATCGTACCCGTTTCCGAGCCCGACGAGGCAATCGATCTCTTTCCCTTGTCCGTAGTCCGCCATCGCCCGCGTCCCGTCTCCCACGACCTTGTAGATCAGGGTCAGCGCGTCGCCGTCTTTGTCGCAGACAGAGATCGGACGGCGCAGGTAGAATCCGTCGAGTTTCAGGTTGACGAACTGCCCCGGGCGCGTAACTGCCGAGAGGTCGCCCGAGAGGGTCATTTCCCGCACGCTCCCCGTGAGCGGCAGGTTTTTTTGAACGGTCAGAACGGTCTGTTTCATTTGCTCCTCGCTTTCGATCCCGTGTCAAGGTAGGCGATTTTTCCCCGCGAGACGGTCAACGTACATTTTCCCGCGACCTCCCACCCGGTAAAGGGCGTGCTTTTACCCATCGAGAGGAAGTCGGCGGGGTCGACCTTGTACCGCGCGGAGAGGTCGAACACCGTGAAGTCGTCTTTTCTTTCGGGGATCCCGAAACGCTTGCGCGGATTGCGGTCCATCAGTTCGAGCAGCCGGGAAAGGGTGATCACCCCCGGCAGAACGAGGTAGGTGTAGAGCAGGGGGAACGAGGTCTCCAGCCCCACGATCCCCATAGGCGACCCGGCAAGACCGCGGCTCTTTTCCTCCGCCGAGTGCGGCGCGTGGTCGGTCACGATCATATCGACCGTCCCGTCCTTTACCCCTTCGATCAGGGCGTCGCGGTCCGACTTGTCCCGGATCGGCGGATTCATCTTGAAACGCCCGTCCTCCTCAAGCATTGAATCGTCAAGCAGAAGGTAGTGCGGCGCGGTCTCGCAGGTGACGTCCAGCCCCTCGGCTTTCGCCCGACGGATCAGTTCCACCGTCTCTTTTGCCGAAACGTGGCAGACGTGGTAGGCGCACCCGGTCTCGCGCACGAGAGCAAGATCGCGTTCGACGGCTTTCCATTCCGACGCCGAAACGATCCCCTTGTGTCCGTGTTCCTTACAGTAGTTCCCGTCGTGGATATACCCGCCGCGAAGCAGGGAATTGTCTTCACAATGCGCGACGACGACCTTTCCGAGCGCCCTCGCCCGCGTCATCGCCTCGCGC
>CACZAZ010000036.1 GCA_902779285.1 uncultured Ruminococcus sp. | reverse complement strand
GACTGTTTTATATGAAAACGTACGAATATGACTTTCCGCTTAAAGAGCCCAAGTATTTCGTGTGCGATAACCTGTTTACCGAGTTGTGCCGAAAGGCCGTTTCGACCAAGTCGAGATTTTCGGGAATTAAAAAGGTCATTAAAAAGATACTAAGGAAATAATAAATGCGGATACCGTATATCATACGCCAAAAGGAACACAAGAAATCTTTTATACCGCATTTAAGCGGGTTGCGTTTTTTCCTGGACACTTTTTTTGAAAATATCTTGTTTGCTTTAACGCCCCTGCCTAAGCGCGGATTGAATACCGTGCCGAGAAAGGAGACGGTAATTCTATCGTTGACTTCGTATCCGGCAAGGATAAATCAGGCGTACGTTGCGATAAAATCTTTAATGCGTCAGAGCGTGAAAGCAGATAGAATCGTTTTGTGGCTCGCCGAGGATCAATTTAAAACTTTTGCGTTGCCCGGAAAATTCAATCGCCTTATAAAAAGGGGGCTGTGCGTCAGCTACGTAGAGGATTTGAGATCACATAAAAAGTACTATTATGCGCTCCGGGAGCAAAAGCCGAACGAACTCATAATAACGTTCGACGACGATATCATTTATGAAAAAGATGCGGTCAAAAAACTGATTAAAAAGCACAATGAGTATCCCGACTGTATCGTTTGCAATCGCGGGCACGAGATTGAATTCGACGATAACGGGCTTAAACCGTATAATGAGTGGAAAATTCGTTTTGAAGGCGGCGTGGAGACGCCCGAAATGAATATTATGCCTTCGACGGGAAACGGGTGTCTGTATCCTTACGGAGTTATGCCGAAAAGTACGTTTGACAAAGAATTGTTTATAAGGAACGCTTATTCTGCGGACGATATCTGGATGCGTTTCAACAGTCTTGAAAACGGCGTATTTGTAGTAAGAACTCAAAAAGAGGTCGCAACGCTGGTCAACGTTTTTTCCAGCCAGAAGACCGCGCTGAATAGAGTTAACGACGGACAAAACGAGAATCAGAAGACTGTCGATAATTTGATAAAAGTTTTTCCGGAAGTTCAAATAAAGATCACGCAAAAATACAGTAAAAAATAGAATTATGAGATGCCAAAGAACAGACAGGCAAAGCCGCAGGTGTGTTCTCAAATTCAATGATAACGGTGGAGGAAAATGATTCACTATATATGCGGATATGCGAACGATAATTCTAAAATAAAAAGGGTTTATTCTCCTGCCGGCGCATCAAAAATGAAGTATATTTTCGGTTGCTTTGAAAAACTGGACAAAAAGTGCAGGATCTATTCCACTTGTCAGGTAATATCGCACAGATTCGCAAGGAAACAACGGGAGGAACACAGCGTTTACAGGGCGTCTTTTAGAACGCGTAACAAGTATACTTTTTGGCTGGACAGGATATTTGCCGTACTTCAACTGTTCTTTTATCTTTTAAACGTAAAAAAAGAAGACTACGTCGTGGTTTATCACGAGAGGTTTTATTTAGGGTGCATCAAGTTTATAAGCAGAATCAAAAGATTCAAACTGATCTACGAGATAGAAGAGGTTTATACGATTGCAAAGCAATACAGTCAAAAGCGCGTTAACAAAGAGATCCGTGCTTTAACCAAAGGCATTAAGAGAAATTTGATAGGATATATTTTCCCATCCGAATTGCTGAATAAAAGGATCAATACCTGCGGGCTGCCCTATATCATGATTCACGGCACGTATAACGTTGAAGAAGACTATGGGGAGAAATACAACGACGGCAAGATTCATTGCGTGTATGCCGGCACTTTTGATCCCCAAAAAGGCGGAGTAGCCGCCGCTGTCTCCGCCGCACAGTTTCTGAACGAAGGATACCACGTCCATATTTTGGGTTTTGGCAATAAGCGAGACGAAGAGTTGCTGATAAACCAAATCGACGAGATTTCAAAAAAAACGAAATGCGGATTATCTTTCGACGGATTAAAAACAGGCGAAGAGTATAACAGATTTATACAAAGGTGTGATATCGGATTAAGTACCCAGAATCCCGCAGCTTCTTTTAACGAAACTTCTTTTCCGTCTAAGATTTTATCCTATATGGCAAATGGATTAAGGGTAGTTACCGTGCGTATACCGGCGATCGAGACTTCGGGTGTAAGCAACTGTGTTTATTATTATGACAAACAAGATCCACAAGAAATTGCTAAGGCAATAACAAGAGTGGATTTTAACGATGGTTACAGCGGACGAGAGATTATCAAAAAGCTTTCCGACGGCTTTTTGTCGGATCTAAATAGTTTGTTGTCTTAACAAAGGATAATATGGCAAGCAGAAAAAAACAAATAGCGATCGGTTCGATAGCGTCTTACATTTCAATTGGTCTTAATATTTTAGCTGGGCTTTTCTATACGCCGTGGATGATCCGTCAGATAGGCGATAGTCAGTACGGCCTTTATACTCTTGCAAACTCGCTTATTACGCTGTTTTTGATAGATTTCGGTTTAAGTGCTGCGACCGCAAGGTTTGTTTCGAAATATCACGCGGAAGGCAATGATGAAAAGGCAAATGATTTTTTAGGCGTAATATACAAGCTTTACATTATTATCGATGCGGTCATCTTCACGGTTTTGCTCGTCTTGTTTTTCCTTTTGGAAAAAATCTACATCCGGCTTACTCCCGAAGAAATTGCACAATTTAAAACCGTGTACGTTATTGCGGGCGGTTTCAGCATCATCAATTTTCCGTTCGTAACGTTAAACGGAATTCTGACGGCGTACGAAAAATTCATTCAGCAAAAACTTGGCGATATAATCTATCGCATATTGCTTGTCGGGATGATGTGCGCGGCATTGCTGCTCGGATACGGCTTGTATGCGCTTGTTGCGGTCCATGCGATAGCAGGGCTGATGTTGATCGGCTACAAACTCGTCGTAATTAAGATGAGTACGCCCGTAAAAGTGAATTATAAGTATAAAGATAGGACTCTGTTCAAGGATATTTTTAAGTTTTCTATCTGGGTGACGGTAACTGCAATCGCATCAAGACTTGTATTCAATATTACGCCTACAATTCTCGGCATCGTTGCGGCGGAAGGGGCGTCGGCAATCGCGGTTTTTGGGGTTGTTGCGACGATAGAAGGTTATGCGTATACCATTACCACGGCGATAAACGGTATGTTTATGCCGAAAATATCGGTAATTTACGCTAATCCGGATCCGGAAAAGAATATTATGCCGCTTATGATAAACGTCGGGCGATTTCAGTTTGCGCTTAACGCCCTTATAGTTATAGGCTTTGCTCTTATAGGACAACCTTTTTTAAATATTTGGGTGGGGTCTGAGTATGGATTGGCCTATTATGGTATTCTGTTGACCCTTGCTCCCGGATTGTTCTTTAACTCTTTGCAAATAGTTAATACTGCAATGATGGTGACAAACAATACGAAACTACAAGCATTAGTCAACCTTTTAACAGGTATTGTTAACGTTTCCGTTTCATTTGTATTATCGTATCTCTACGGCGTGATAGGCGCATGCATTTCCATTTGTTTTGCATACACGGTAAGATCTGTGGTTTTCCACATTGTCGGATACACAAAAATGAAATTCGATATTATATCGTTTATCAAGAAGTGTTATCTTAGAATGATAGGTCCGTCCGTTTGCACGTTGTTAGTGGGAATTGTGGTGAATTATTTGTGGGCAAACCAAGATCTGTTGACACTCATTATCAAGAGCATGATTATTTTCTTGTGCTTTATTGTGTTAAATCTGTATTTGGGGCTAAGCAGCGAAGAACGGAGATATATTTTTAAACAAATAAAACTGAGATAGGTTCTTTGAACAGTTTATTCACCCGGGGATTTTTCGCGAAGAAGCACACTCTCTTACGCAAAGGGGGCGCGAGGTTTCATATTGCTGATTTAGAAGGGGGAAGCGTTTGCGCCAATGACAACCGAGCAAGTATTGTTTCATTTGCTGCGATACGTGATCTGCGGCACGCCGTTGCCTGAAGGCGACTTCTCCTTTGATCCTGTCGCGTTATACCGCCTTTCCGGGCGTCACGATGTAGCGCACTTGGTCGCGGACGCTCTTTCCAAAAACTATCTTATGCCGGAGGACGAAAGAGTCAGTTCCGCATTTGAAAAAGCGCAGATGACGGCGGTATATCGTGAGGTCCTGCTGACCACCGCCACCCAACGTATCCGGGAAGCATTATGTCACGCGCGGATCCCGTTCGTTCCGCTCAAAGGAGCGATTATCCGTTCTTTTTACCCCGAACCGTGGATGCGGACCAGTTGTGATATCGACGTTTTGATTCACGAAGACGACCTTGATAAAGCCGCGCAGGCATTGACCGAGATCGGCTTTTCAACCGACGGGAAACGCGATTACCACGACGTTTCATTTTATGACGGCGACGTTCATCTCGAACTGCATTTCAGTATTCAAGAGAATATGGAACAGATCGATCGGTTGCTTGCTGATGTCTGGGATTATTCCGAACGCTTTGATGATATGGAGTATCGTGAAACCCCGGAGTATTATCTATTTCATCACATTGCCCACATGTGTTATCACTTTGTAGCGGGCGGCTGCGGGATAAAACCTTTTCTTGACCTTTGGATCTTGCGTAAAAACGGGTATTGCATGGAAGAGAACGTTTTTCCGCTGCTGCAAAAATGCGGTCTCATCCCGTTTTATTCCGCCGTCAACGACTTAACGGACGTTTGGCTGGAAGGCAAGGAGCACACCGAACTGACCAAGCAAATGGAGATGTACGTTTTGTCGGGCGGCGTTTACGGTAACTCCGAGAACGGCAACGCTGCGGGCGCGGTACGGAGGAAGGGCAGATTTCGTTATCTTTGGAGCATGGCTTTTCCGCCGTATCAATCAATGTGCGTGTTTTATCCCTCTTTGCGTAAGCACCGTTTTCGGCTTCCGTTTTGTTATATCCATCGGTTTTTCTCGAAACTGTTCGGGCGGGATCGCAAACGCGCACGTTCACGCTGGAAAGCGGCAAGGGATCAGGATCCGAACAAGATCCAGTCCACCGAAGCATTGTTTCAGGCGATCGGATTGAACTAATCAAATCAAAAGACCCAAGGCGGCTTCCTCCGGGGAGATCAATAAAAGGAAAAAAGGAGTACCACAATGAAAAACCGTATCAATAAAAGAGGAGTAACGTCTTTGCTCATTCTCTTCGCGATGCTATTCGTCGGCGTCGCGGCGTTCCTGCCGACGGTCGTTTCGGCAGATCCCGCGTCGGCGGGGGACGGCGAGATCGAGGACTTCTCCTTCCAGACGGTGATCGGCGCCGACGTCAAAGACAGCGCAAAGACCGATCTGCGGGTCCTTTTTTCGGTCGGTTCGCTCGATTACGACGCGGTCGGTTTCGTGTTCTCGACGAGCAGCGATCCGGTGAAAACCGACGTTCCCAAGCCGAACTACAAGAGCGTGACCACGGTCTACAGTTCGGTCATAGCGAACGGCGAACCGATCCCCGCGCCTAACGGTCGCCTTTGGGCGGCGGTCAAACTGTCCGTTATCCCGCACGACAACTTTGCAGATTACGTTTATATCCGTCCCTTCGTTGAAGACGGAGAGGGCGTTCGCTACGGCGAGACCATGCGCATCAACGTCTGCGAGGCGCTGGGACACGTTCACGAGATCAAAAATCCGACCGGGACGGCGACGCTCATGACTCCCGGCACCCGCATCGGCGATTGCGAGGCGTGCGGACTTTGCGGCGTCGTCGAAGAGGACGTCTGCGCGGCGGTCGCGGATACGGTGACCGAGGAGCGGTACCAAGCTGGGAATTACACCACCACGGTGTTCGAAGAATACGCCTATTTCAAAGACGTGCTTGCTCCGGGCGAAATGTTCTGCCCCGATGAAGAGAACGGCTACGAGGGCAGGGACTTCTATTTTGAGATCGACCTTCTCTGGAACGAGACGATGGCGAACTGCGCCGTCGACGAGTTAAGGTTTAGTCTGCTTAACCAAGTCGGAAAGAACGGATATCTCAACGATCTCTTCCGGTTCACGCCGAAAAACGATTCTTACTCGCGGAACAAGTACGCGGGCGGCTTCGATTACGACACCGCGATCGCGGTCGTATCGGGACCTGCCGGAGGGAACGGAGAGCCATTCGACCGGTACCCCAACCTAAACGACTCCTCCGAGACTAACGATTGGGGCTGGCACAAGATCGGCGTACGCATCCAAGAAACCGCGGAAACCGACGGCGTGAGCGTGACCTATTCCGCCTGTTCCTATCTCTATATCGACGGCGAAGAAAGATGGAAGATCGAGCTTGACGCCGATACGTTGAAGAACAGCGCGCAACTCCTTTACGTTATGGACGTCTCCGGCGACTACACGGCAAATCTGGATACGTATTACAGATTTATGTTTTGGGCGGATAACATCAAAAATTCCGTCGCGGCGTGCTATATGGTCACCGCCAACGCGACCGCCCGCGCCGTTATTCCGAGCGAGTTCTCGACCGGCGTCGTTCCCGTCGCGGATCCGGTCGACTCGAAATACGTTCTGATGGACGACGTCGTCGTTCCCGCAAAGGTGTTCTTTAAGGCGGCGCCGAATCCCTGATCCGAGAAGCCGGGGAGTTTACACGGTCAAATCCGGCAAAACGATAACCAAATACAGAAAACAATTATAACGACAATCGTTCGGAGGCAAAAATGAGTCTGTTTAACGGAAAAACCCTGTTGATCACCGGCGGGACCGGCTCGTTCGGCAACGCGGTTCTGAACCGCTTTTTGGATACGGACGTCGGCGAGATCCGCATTTTCTCGCGCGATGAGAAAAAACAGGACGATATGCGCCATGAATATCAGGCGAAGTATCCTGAGTATTGCCAGAAAATCAAATTCTACATCGGCGACGTCCGATCTTTGGAATCGTGCCGGAGCGTGATGCACGGCGTCGACTATATCTTCCATGCGGCTGCGCTGAAACAGGTGCCGTCTTGCGAGTTCTTCCCGATGGAAGCCGTCAAGACGAACGTGATCGGAACCGACAACGTTCTGACCGCCGCCATTGAAGAGGGCGTGAAGTGCGTGATCTGCTTATCTACGGACAAGGCGGCGTATCCGATCAACGCAATGGGCATTACCAAGGCGATCGAAGAGAAGGTCGCGGTCGCCAAATCCAGAAACAGCGGAGACACTCGGATCTGCTGCACCCGGTACGGCAACGTAATGTGCAGCCGCGGTTCGGTCATCCCGCTTTGGATCGACCAGATCCGGGCAGGGAACCCGATCACCGTGACCGAACCGTCGATGACTCGGTTCATTATGAGTCTGGAAGAGGCGGTCGACCTTGTCCTGTTCGCTTTCGAACACGGCGAAAACGGCGATATTCTCGTACAAAAAGCCCCGGCATGCACGATCGGAATGCAAGCGGAGGCGGTCTGCGATCTTTTCGGCGGGAATAAGAAGGATATCAAGGTCATCGGGATCCGCCACGGAGAAAAGATGTACGAAACTCTGCTCACCAAAGAAGAATGCGCGAAAGCCGAGGACCTCGGAAACTTCTATCGTGTTCCTGCGGACAACCGCGGGCTGAACTATGACAAATACTTCACCGACGGAAACAAACAGGCGGTCGCGATCGAGGAGTTCAACTCCAACAACGCGAAACGGCTGAACAAAAAAGAAATCATCGAAGTGATGAAGAAGCTGACTTACATCCGTGAAGAATTGGCGAAACAGTAAGGGGGAAGCGTATGTTCAATTGGAAGAACAACGGTAAAACAAAGCTCCTGATCGTATGCGGCACTCGCCCCGAAATCATCCGCCTTGCCGCCGTTATGAAACGAAGCAGGGAGTATCTCGACACTTGTATTTGCTATACGAATCAGAACTACGACAAAAACCTGTCGACGGTTTTCTGGGAGGACTTCGATCTTGGCGGACCCGACGTTCTTTTGCACGTCGCGGGCAAGAACCTCGGCGAGACCTGCGCCAATATCATCAGCCAAACCTACGATCTGATGGTCGAACTCAAGCCCGACGCCTTGCTCGTTCTGGGCGACACAAACTCGTGCCTCTCTGCGATCAACGCGAAGAGATTGCATATCCCGCTCTTCCATATGGAGGCGGGGAACCGTTGCAAAGACGAATGTCTGCCCGAAGAAACCAACCGCCGGATCGTCGATATTATTTCCGACGTCAATCTGCCCTATTCGGAGGCGGCGCGCCGCTATCTGATCGAGTGTGGAATGCCCAAAGAGAGAACCTACGTCACCGGCTCGCCGATGGCGGAAGTCCTGACGATGAACCTTGAAAAGATCAAGAAGAGCGACGTTTTGAAACGCCTCGGTCTTGAAAAAGACAAGTACATCCTTCTTTCGGCGCATAGGGAAGAGAACCTCGACAGCGACAAGAACTTCAATAACCTCTTCAATGCGATCAACGCGTTGGCAAAAAAGTATGATTTGCCGATCCTTTATTCCTGTCATCCGAGAAGCAGAAAGAAATTGGAGGCGTCCGGTTTCCGACTTGATCCGAGAGTGAGAGTCAACGAGCCGCTCGGATTCAACGACTATAACAACCTGCAGATGAACGCTCTGGCGATCGTATCGGACAGCGGCACGTTGCCGGAGGAAAGCAGTTTCTATCTGTCCATCGGCAGCCCGATCGCCGCCGTCTGCATCCGAACCTCCACCGAAAGACCGGAGGCGATCGAGGCAGGCGATTTCATCATCGCGGGGATCACCGAAAAAGAACTGCTGCAAGCGACAGAAATGGCGATCTCCATGAAACAAAGCGGCGTGTACGGCAAGCCCTGCCCCGATTACACCGACCTTTGCGTCTCGACGAAAGTGGTCCGCATCATCCAATCCTACACGAATATCGTCAACCGGACGGTCTGGAGGAAGGACCTGTGAAGATACTGGTGACCGGCGCGAAGGGAATGGTCGGCACGGCGCTCGTCAACAACCTGAAGACGATCCGCGACGGCAAAAACAAGACGCGTCCCGACCTCAAGATCGACGAGATCTTCGAATACGATCTCGGCAACACGGCGGACGAACTTGACGCGTTCTGCGCCGACTGCGATTTCGTTTTTCACCTTGCCGGTGTCAACCGCCCCGATGATCCCGCCGACTTCATGAAGGGCAATTTCGGCTTCACGTCCGAACTGCTCGCCGCCCTGAAACGCCACGGCAACGCCGCCCCCGTGATGCTTTCGTCCTCGATCCAAGCGACACTTGCGGGTCGCTTTGGCAACAGCGAATACGGCAGGAGCAAACAGGCGGGCGAGGAACTGCTCTTCGAGTACGGAAAGAAGACCGGCGCGAAGATCGCGGTCTACCGTTTCCCGAACCTGATGGGACACAGCCGCCCGAAGTACAATTCGGCGGTCAGCACCTTCTGCTGGGCGATCGCGAACGATCAGCCCTATACCGTCAACGACCGCTCGACCGAACTCGAACTGCTCTATATCGACGATCTCGTCGAAGGGATGTTCGATCTGCTCGAGGGCAAGGAGACGCGGTGCGAGTTCGACGGGATCGATACCGTGATCCGGGAAGACGGGCGCTACTGTTGCGTGCCGAAAACCCACAAGGTCACGCTGGGCGAGATCGTCGACCTGCTGCTCTCGTTTGCAGAACAGCCGAAGACGCTCTTGATGCCGAAGATGCCCGCCGGCTCGTTTGCAAAGAAACTCTACTCGCTCTATCTGACCTATCTCCCGCCCGAAAAGGTCAAATACGCTCTGAAAATGAACGTCGACGACAGGGGCTCGTTCACCGAACTGATCCACACCGCCGACTGCGGGCAGGTCAGCGTCAATATCAGCCGCCCCGGGATCACGAAAGGGCAGCATTGGCACAACAGCAAGTGGGAACTTTTCATCGTCGTCAAGGGGCGCGGTCTGATCCGCGAACGCAATATCAACACCGGCGAGACGATCGAGTTCGAGGTCTCGGGCGACAAGATCGAGGCGGTGCATATGATCCCCGGCTGGACGCACAACATCGTCAATTTGAGCGACACGGAGGATCTTGTGACCGTAATGACCTGCAATGAGGTCTTCGATCCCGCCCGTCCCGACACCTTCCGCGAGGAAGTTTGATTTCCGTAATGATTTCCCGTAACGGGGAAGAGTAATACTGTAAAACGAGGTTATACTATACTATGGTACATTGTTCCGACAGACTTGAACACGTTCATTCCGACATCCGCGGTCCGCTCTATCAGGAGGCGCTCCGCATGGAATCCGAGGGGACGAACGTCCTGAAACTGAATACCGGTAACCCCGGTCGCTTTGGATTCCAACTCCCGAACTCGGTGCGGCAGGCGCTTGCGCTGCATATCGACGAGGCGGTCCCGTACTGCGACGTCCGCGGTATGGCGACGGCGCGGAGCGTCATCTGCACCTATCATATCGGGCGCGGGCTGCAGGGCATTATGCCGAACGACGTCTTTATCTGCAACGGAGTCAGCGAGGCGGCGTCGATGCTGATGAACTCACTGATCGGCACCAACGACGAGCTGCTCCTGCCGACCCCCTGCTACTCGCTTTGGAGCAACAACGCCTACCTCTGCGGCGGCAAACCGGTCTTTTACCGCTGCGACCCGAACAACCATTGGAATCCCGATATCGACGACATCAAGTCGAAGATCACGCCGCACACCAAGGCGATCCTGATCATCAACCCGAACAACCCGACCGGCGCCGTCTACTCCCACGATACGCTGGTCGCGATCGCGGATATCGCGCGCCAAAACCATCTGGTTCTGCTCGCGGACGAGATCTACGACCGGCTCGTGATGGACGGACTCCGCCACGAATCCATCGGCGCGATCGCGCCCGACGTCCCCTGCGTCACCTTCAACGGTCTGTCGAAGAGCCACATCATCTGCGGCTTCCGCTGCGGCTGGATGGTCTTCTCGGGACCGAAGGGCGAGCTCGACGAGGTCAAGGACGGCGTGATGAAACTGGCGTCGATGCGTCTTTGCGGAAACGCCCTGACCCAGCTCGTCATCCCCGCCGCTCTGGTCGACAGCGAGAGCACCCGCGAAATGATCCTTCCGGGCGGGCGGCTTTACGAACAGAGACGCGCCACGATGGAGGGGCTCGACAAGATCGACGGCGTGTTCTACGAACCGAGCCGCGCGGCGTTCTATCTCTTCCCGGGTCTTGAAAAGGAGAAGTTCACTTTCAAGGACGGGCAGGATTTTGCGATGAAGTTCCTGCACGAGGCAAATGTTCTCGTCATTCCCGGCAGCGGCTTTGACTGGAACGAGGACCTCCGTTTCCGGATCGTGATGCTCCCCGATCCCGACACGCTCTCGAAGGCGATGAAGGATCTGAAACACTTCCTGAACCATCACAGAAAATAAGACCCCGCTCCGCATTTTTCAATCAAACCGCGAAAAACCCCCTCGTTTCCCGGACGCCGGAGCGGGGGAGAGGACCCCGGCGTCAGATCATACGAGCGAATGTGAGGCAAGATCAATGGATCGTAACGAATACCGGGCAAAGTACGAGGAATGGAAGAAAAACGCCGTCGAGCTTTCGGCGGAACTGGCGAAGATGACCGACGCGGAGATCGAGGACGCGTTCTACCGCGATCTTGAATTCGGCACGGGCGGTCTTCGCGGCGTGATCGGCGCCGGCACCAACCGGATGAACGTCTACACGGTCGCGAAGGCGTCGCAGGGGCTTGCGAACTACGTGAACAAGACCTACCCGGACGTGAAGAAGATCGCCGTCGCTTACGACAGCCGGATCAAGTCCGACGTCTTCAGCCGGGTCGCGTCGGAGGTGTTCGGCGCGAACGGATTGGACGTCTACTTCTATCCCGAACTGATGCCCACTCCGGCGCTCTCGTTCGCCGTCCGCTACTACGGCTGCTCGGCGGGCGTCGTGGTCACGGCGTCGCACAACCCGTCAAAGTACAACGGCTACAAGGTCTACGGACCCGACGGATGCCAGATCACGACCGAGGGGGCGGCGGCGGTTTTGTCCGAGATCGAGCGCCTCGACGTCTTCCGGGACGTTCTGCGCGGCGACTTCGACGCCCTCAAAGCGGAAGGGAAGATCAAGTATATCGGAGAGGATTGCGTCACGGCGTTCCTCGAAGCGGTCAAGAGCCAGAGCGTCCTTTACGGCGACAGGATCGACCGCGACGTCGCGATCGTCTATACTCCCTTGAACGGCACGGGGCTGAAACCCGTCACCCGCGTTCTGCGCGAGAGCGGCTTTACCAACGTCACCGTTGTAAAAGAACAGGAACGCCCCGACGGGAACTTCCCGACCTGCCCCTACCCGAATCCCGAGATCCGCGAGGCGCTCAGACTCGGGCTCGAGTACGCCGACCGTCTGCACGCCGATCTTCTGCTCGCGACCGACCCCGACGCCGACCGCGTGGGGATCGCCGTCCGCGACGGAGAGGGAATGAAACTCTTGACCGGCAACGAGGTCGGGATGCTCCTGCTCGACTATATCGCGAGCCAACGGACCCTCCACTGCAGAATGCCGGAGGATCCCGTGATGGTCAAAACCATCGTCACGATCGATATGGCGGAGCGGATCGCCTCTCATTACGGGATCCGCACGGTCAACGTCCTGACCGGGTTCAAATTCATCGGGGAGCAGATCGGTCTGCTCGAAAAGAAGGGTCACGCCGACAGTTATCTGTTCGGTTTCGAGGAATCCTACGGCTACCTTTCCGGCGCGTACGTCCGGGACAAAGACGCCGTCGACGGGGCGTTCCTCATTTGCGAGATGTTCGCCTTCTACCGCACCCGCGGGATCAGCTTGCTTGAAAAGCTGAATCAGCTCTACGCGGAATACGGCACCTGCCTCAACACGCTCTATTCCTACGAGTTCGCAGGCGTCGCGGGATTCTCAAGGATGCAGGACATTATGGCGACCCTCCGCGCGGGACTGTCCGACGTCGCGGGGCGCAAAGTCGAGCGCGCGCTCGACTATTCCAAGGGGATCGACGGGCTGCCGAAAGCCGACGTTCTGAAGTACTACCTCGCCGGCAACTGTTCGGTGGTCGTCCGTCCGTCGGGCACCGAACCGAAGATCAAGATCTATCTGTCGGTCTCGGCAAAGGATCGCGCCTCCGCGGAGTTCACCTCAAAGGAACTGATCGCGGATATCGAAAAGCGGCTTTCGCTCAAATAACCCCCCAAAAAAAGAAGGAGCTTGCTCCTTCTTTTTTTGATAAGTACCGAAGACAACCGCCCCCGGAAAAGAAGCGGTATAGTGCGTTCCTATTTGAAAAAAGAAAAAACCGTAAAATGTCCGTTTTATTGAATGCTTTCTGTACTAAACTATATATTGCAAATAATGGAGCATTGTGTTATACTTGTA
>CACZAZ010000035.1 GCA_902779285.1 uncultured Ruminococcus sp. | reverse complement strand
CCGCTGCAGGTCATGCTGAACCCTCTGGGCGTACCGTCCCGTATGAACGTCGGACAGGTCCTGGAAGTTCATCTGGGTCTGGCGGCCAAGAACAAGGATTGGTACATCGCAACGCCGGTATTCGACGGCGCGACAGAGAAGGATATCATCGAGCTGCTCAAGGAAACAGGATTCGACGGCAGCGGCAAGCTGTGGCTGCGTGACGGCAGAACCGGCGATTACTTCGACAATCCGGTCACCGTCGGCTACATGTACATGCTGAAGCTGCACCACCTGGTAGACGACAAGATCCACGCACGTTCTACCGGCCCGTACTCCCTGGTAACCCAGCAGCCTCTGGGCGGCAAGGCCCAGTTCGGCGGCCAGCGGTTCGGCGAGATGGAGGTCTGGGCGCTCGAAGCGTACGGCGCGGCGTACACCCTGCAGGAGATCCTGACCGTCAAGAGCGACGACGTCACCGGACGCGTCAAGACCTACGAGGCGATCGTCAAGGGTCAGAACATCCCGACGCCGGGTATCCCCGAATCCTTCAAAGTCCTGATCAAAGAACTGCAGTCCCTTGCCCTGAACATCCGCGTTCTCGACGCCGACGGCAACGAGATCGCGCTGTCCGAACTCTCCGAGGACGAGATCCCCTCCGCCATCACCCAGCTCAGCGAAGTGGACGCGGCGGTGGACGGCGAGGGCGAAGAGTACGAGGACGAGGACGGCTCCGACGAAGACGACGAGTTCGACGACGAGTACGAAGACGACGGCGAGTTCAACGACGACGCGGAATACGAGTCGAAGGACGGCTCCGACGGTTTCGACGACGCGGAATGAGCGCCGTCGGAACGAAAAATGATAGTTGAGAGGGGAACAATACAGTTTTATGGAAAGAAACGTTTTTGATTCCATTCAGATCGGTCTGGCGTCGCCCGAAATGATCCGCAGCTGGTCGCACGGCGAGGTCACCAAGGCGGAGACCATCAACTACCGCACCCTGAAGGCGGAGGTCGGCGGGCTCTTCTGCGAGCGGATCTTCGGGCCGACCAAGGACTGGGAGTGTATGTGCGGCAAGTACAAGCGGGTACGCGCCGTCGGTAAGGTTTGCGAGAAGTGCCACGTCGAGGTGACGACCAAGAAGGTGCGCCGCGAGCGGATGGGTCATATCGAACTCGCGACCCCGGTCTCCCACATCTGGTATTTCCGCGCCATCCCGTCCCGTATGGGGCTTCTGCTCGATATGTCTCCGAAACTCCTCGAGCGGGTGCTCTACTACGTCCGGTATATCGTGATCGATCACGGCACCACCCCGCTGGAGGATAAACAACTCCTGACCGAGGAAGAGTACCAGTCCTACCGTGAGAAATACGAGGACGACTTCCGCGCCGGTATGGGCGCCGAGGCGATCAAGGAACTGCTTCAGAAAATCGATATCGAGCAGACGTCGAAAGAACTGAAAGAAGAACTGCTCGTCGCGACGGGTCAGAAGAAACTCCGGATCATCAAGCGGCTCGAGGTCGTCGAGGCGTTCCGCAAGTCGGGCAACCGTCCCGAGTGGATGATCCTCGATTGCCTCCCCGTCATTCCTCCCGATATCCGTCCGATGGTCCAGCTCGACGGCGGCCGTTTCGCGGCTTCCGACCTCAACGAACTGTACCGCCGCGTCATCAACCGTAACAACCGGTTGAAGAAGATGCTCGAGGTCGGCGCTCCCGAGATCATCATCCGCAACGAGAAGCGGATGCTGCAGGAGTTCGTCGACGCCCTGATCGACAACGGCAAGAGAGGGAAGGCGGTCACCGGCGCGTCCAACCGCGCTCTGAAATCGCTCTCCGAAATGCTCCGCGGTAAGCAGGGTCGGTTCCGTCAGAACCTGCTCGGCAAGCGCGTCGACTATTCCGGTCGTTCGGTAATCGTCGTCGGCCCGGATCTGAAGATCTATCAATGCGGTCTCCCGAAGGAGATGGCGCTCGAACTCTTCCGTCCGTTCGTGATGAAGCGCCTGCTCGAGACCCAGAAGGCGACCTCCATCAAGGACGCGAAGAAGAAGGTCGACCGCGTGTTCCCGGAGGTCTGGGACGCGCTCGAGTTCGTCATTCGCGAACATCCCGTTCTTCTGAACCGTGCGCCGACGCTGCACCGCCTGTCGATCCAGGCGTTCGAGCCGGTGCTGGTCGAGGGGCGCGCGATCCGTCTGCATCCGCTGGTCTGTAAGGCGTTCAACGCCGACTTCGACGGCGACCAGATGCCGGTCCACCTCCCGCTGTCCGCCGAAGCGCAGGCGGAGGCGAGATTCCTGATGCTCTCCGCGAACAACCTGCTGAAGCCGGTCAACGGCAGAGCCGTGACGGTCCCCTCGCAGGATATGGTCCTCGGTTCCTACTACCTGACCATCGAGCGTCCGGGCGAGCCCGGAGAGGGCAAGGTCTTCCGCGACGTGAACGAGGCGATGATGGCGTACGAGAACGGCGTCATCGGCATCCACGCGCCGATCAAGGTCCGGATGGAAAAAGAGATCGACGGCGTTCTGCACGAAAAACTCGTCGACGCCACGATGGGTCGGCTGATCTTCAACAGCAAACTGCCGCAGGATCTCGGCTACGTCGACCGCAGCGATCCCGACAAACTGCTCGATCTCGAGATCGACTTCCCGACCACCTCGAAGAAACTCGAGGAGATCGTCGACCGCACCATCAAGCTGCACGGCTTCCCCGAAGCGGCGAAGGTGCTGGACGACATCAAGTCGATGGGCTACAAGTATTCGACCAAGTCCTCGCTCTCGATCTCGGTCTACGACATGACCATCCCGCCCGAAAAGGCGGAACTGCTCGCGGAGGCGGACAAACGCATCGGTGAGATCCGCGAACTCTACCTCGACGGCGAACTCTCCGACGATGAGCGTTACGAGCGGGTCGTCCAGATCTGGAAAGAGACCACCGATAAGGTCACCGACAAGATGAACGCCGGCTTCGACAAGTACAACGCGATCAATATGATCTGCACCTCGGGCGCCCGCGGCTCCATCAAGCAGATGAGACAGCTCGCTTCGATGCGCGGTCTGATGTTCGCGACCAACGGTAAGACGATGGAGATCCCGATCACCTCGAACTTCCGCGAAGGTATGAAGATCTTCGAGTACTTCATCGGCGCGAAATCCTCCCGTAAATCCCTGTCGGATACGGCGCTCCGTACGGCGGACTCGGGTTATCTGACCCGGCGTCTGGTCGACGTTTCGCACGACGTCATCATCCGCGAACTCGACTGCGGCACCACCGACGGCATCGTGGTCAGCGACATCCTGAAGGACGACGCGACCGACCACAGCGTCGTCGAGACCCTGAAGGAACGGCTGGTCGGGCGCTACACCATCGAGGACGTTTCCGATCCCGAGTCGGGCGAACTGATCGTCCCGGCGAACACCATGATCTCGGAGGCGCAGGCGGACGCGATCGTGGCTGCCGGCATCAAAGAGGTCCTCGTCCGCACCGTCCTGCGCTGCCGTGCGAAACGCGGCGTCTGCGCGCATTGCTACGGCTCGGATATGGCGACCGGCAAACCGGTCAGCATCGGCGAGGCGGTCGGTATCATCGCCGCGCAGTCGATCGGTGAACCGGGTACCCAGCTGACGATGAGAACCTTCCACACCGGCGGTATCGCGGGTTCCGATATCACGCAGGGTCTGCCCCGCGTTGAGGAACTGTTCGAAGCGCGCCGTCCGAAGAAGCCCGCCATCGTTTCCGAGTACACCGGCGTCGCTCACATCCTGCAGGACAAGAGAACTTCGACCATCGAGGTCGAGGCGGCGGGCGACCATCCGGAACTCTCCGACGGCAAGAAGCGGTACGACGTGCCGTTCGGTATGAAGATCCTGATCGCGGACGGCGACTACGTCGCTGCCGGTATGCCGCTGACCGAGGGACATTTGGCTCCCGCCGATATCCTCCGGCTGAAGGGCGTCGACGCTGTCTACGACTATATCGTCCGCGAGGTGCAGAAGGTGTACCGCGGCGAGGACGTCGACATCAACGACAAGCACATCGAGGTCATCACCCGCGAGATGACGAGAAAGGTCAAGATCGAGGATCCGGGCGACACTTCGCTGCTCGTCGGCTCGATCGTCGACCTGCTCGAGTTCCGCGAGGAGAACGAGGAGATCGACCGCCGTATCGAGGCGGGCGAGAAGGGGCTCCGCAAGGCGGTCTCGGCTCCCGTGCTCCACGGTATCACGAAGGCGGCTCTTATGACCGAGTCCTTCCTGTCCGCCGCGTCCTTCCAGGAGACCACCAAGGTCCTGACCGAGGCGGCTATCCACGGAAAGACCGACCGTCTGCTCGGCTTGAAGGAGAACGTCATTATCGGTAAACTGATCCCCGCCGGCACCGGTCTCGAGTACTACCGCAGCATCGGCGTCGTCGAGAACAAAGAGAAACCCGACGTCTCCGAGGAAGTGTTCGACGAGGAAATGGCGGAGGAAATGGAGAACGTCAACGTCTGACCTTCGATAAACGGGCGGCACCGGCAAGGCGAAAAGAGTATCGGATCGCCGTCAGCCGGGAACCGAACAGTGATCCCAGACAATCGCATACCGAAAAAGAGGCGGGCAGAGATGCCCGCCTCGCCTTGCCTTTCGCCGTTTTCGCTCTCTGCCGTAGACCACTACGCCGACGAGACCGAAAACGACGGATCCCGCCTCGTTTCTCTCGGTCAGAGCACCTGTTTTACCCCCGAAAAAACAGGGTGCAAACTGCGATTTCACCGTTTTAGCCCGTATTTTTGCGAAAAAGTGCGTGAAAACCGCTTTTTTTCATCTATAATAATAAAAAAACTCTTGACAAATCCCGAATCCCCGTGGTAAAATAGAGAACGCACGAAATGGGTGAACTATGCCCATTCGACCCCCGCTCGTTATATCGCGGCGACCGGTGACCGCCGTGACTATAAACAGTATTTTTTGAAGAAGGAGGAAAACAATGCCGACTTTTAACCAACTCGTCAAGAACGGCCGTGAGAAACCCGTCTACAAGTCCAAGGCCCCCGTTCTGCAGAAGGGCGTCAACACGCTGAAGAATCAGCCGATCGACCTGTCCGCTCCGCAGAAGAGAGGCGTCTGCACCAAAGTTACCACCGTTTCTCCGAAAAAGCCGAACTCCGCGCTTCGCAAGATCGCGAGAGTACGTCTGACGAACGGGATGGAAGCGACCACCTATATCCCCGGTATCGGACACAACCTGCAGGAACACTCGGTTGTCCTGATCCGCGGCGGCCGTGTTCGCGATCTCCCCGGCGTGCGGTATCACATCATCCGCGGCACCCTGGACGCTCAGGGCGTTGCCAACCGGATGCAGGGCCGCTCCAAATACGGAGCCAAGCGCCCGAAGAAAAAGTAATCCCGATCCCCGGTGGGATCATCGTGCCGTCCTCGCGCAGTTGTGAATAGTAAAAATACTGTTTGTAGATTACCGAGTTGATGCGCACTAACGAGAATTGATTTTTTCGAGTACCTGTGAGAACACAGAATAATTGTGAAGGAGGGAAGTACAGTGCCGAGAAGAGGTCAAATTTCAAAAAGAGAAGTTTTGCCGGATCCGATGTATCATTCCGAGCTGGTCACCAAGCTCATCAATAACATCATGCTTGACGGCAAAAAAGGCGTCGCGCAGAAGATCGTTTACAGCGCGTTTGCCCAGATCGAAGCGAAGCAGGGCGTGAACGCGCTGGAGGTTTTCACCGCCGCGCTTGAAAACGTAATGCCCGTTCTGGAAGTCAAGGCGCGCCGCGTCGGCGGTTCCAACTACCAGGTCCCGATGGAGGTCCGTCCCGAGAGACGGCAGACCCTCGGACTCCGCTGGATCGTCGCCTATGCGCGTTCCCGGTCGGAGAAGACCATGGCGGAACGTCTCGCCAACGAGATCATGGAAGCCAAGGCGGGAATGGGCGGCGCCTTCAAGAAGAAGGAAGACACCCACCGTATGGCGGAAGCGAACAAGGCATTCGCTCACTACAGATTCTGATCAGAGGAGTTTATCGGAATGCCGAGAGAATATTCGCTTGCCCACACCCGTAATATCGGGATCATGGCGCACATCGACGCCGGGAAGACGACGACCACCGAGCGGATCCTGTTCTACACCGGACGGATCCACCGGATCGGAGAGACCCACGACGGCGGCGCGACCATGGACTGGATGGTCCAGGAGCAGGAGCGTGGTATCACCATCACCTCCGCCGCGACCACCTGTTATTGGGCGCCCACGCGCTACCATAACGATCCCGAAGCCACTAAGGCAAACACCCATCGCATCAACATCATCGACACCCCGGGCCACGTCGACTTCACGGTTGAGGTCGAACGGTCGCTTCGCGTGCTCGACGGTTCGGTTACCGTCTTCTGCGCGAAGGGCGGCGTCGAACCCCAGTCCGAGACCGTCTGGCGCCAGGCGGACGAGTACAAGGTCCCCCGGATGGCGTACGTCAACAAGATGGACATCACCGGCGCCGACTTTTTCCGCGTGATCCGTATGATGCGCGAACGTCTGCACGCCAACCCCGTCCCGATCATGCTCCCGATCGGCAAGGAGAGTTCCTTCCGCGGGATCGTTGATCTGATGACGATGGAAGCCGACGTGTACTACGACGACCTCGGAAAGGATATGCGCGTCGAACAGATCCCCGCCGATATGGCGGACCTCGCGAAAGAGTACCACGACAAGATGATCGAGTCGATCGCGGAGACCGACGAGGAACTCTTCGAGAAGTTCTGCAACGGCGACGAGATCTCGATCGACGAATTGAAGGCGGCGCTCCGCAAGGCGACGATCGCCAACCAGATCGTTCCCGTCTGCTGCGGTACGTCGTACAAGAACAAGGGCGTGCAGAAACTGCTCGACGCGGTCGTCGACTATCTCCCCTCGCCGCTCGACATCCCCGCGATCAAGGGCGTCAACCCCAAGACCGAGGAGGAGGACGAGCGTCACCCCGGGGACGACGAGCCGTTCTCGGCGCTCGCGTTCAAGATCATGACCGACCCCTACGTCGGAAAACTCTGCTTCTTCCGCGTGTACTCCGGCACCCTGACCAAGGGCTGCGAGATCTACAACTCGACGAAGAACAAGTACGAGCGGTTCGGACGTATCCTGATGATGCACGCGAACGACAGGACCGATATCGACACCGTTTACACGGGTGATATCGCGGCGGTCGTCGGCGTGAAATCCACCACCACGGGCGACACGCTCTGCGACGAGAAGCATCCGATCATCCTGGAATCCATGGTGTTCCCGGAACCGGTCATCCGCGTCGCGATCGAGCCGAAGACCAAGGCGGGTCAGGAAAAGATGGGTATCGCTCTTGCGAAACTCGCAGAGGAAGACCCGACCTTCCGCACCTACACCGACGAGGAGACCGGACAGACCATTATCGCCGGGATGGGCGAACTCCATCTCGAGATCATCGTCGACCGTCTGCTCCGCGAGTTCAAGGTCGAAGCCAACGTCGGCAACCCGCAGGTCGCCTACAAAGAGACGATCAGAAAGGCAGTCGATCAGGAGACCAAGTACGCGCGTCAGTCGGGCGGTAAAGGTCAGTACGGTCACGTCAAGATCAAGATCGAGCCGAACGAGCCCGGCAAGGGCTACGAGTTCGTCAACGCCGTCACCGGCGGCGTCATTCCGAAGGAATTCATTCCCGCGGTCGACGCCGGTATCCAGGGCGCTATGCAGGCGGGCGTGCTCGCCGGCTACAACGTCGTGGACGTGAAGGTGACGCTGTACGACGGCTCCTACCACGAGGTCGACTCTTCCGAAATGGCGTTCAAGATCGCCGGTTCGATGGCGTTCAAGGACGCGATGCGGAAGGCGGATCCCGTGCTCACCGAGCCGATCATGAAGGTTTCGGTCACCACCCCGGACGACTACCTCGGGGACGTGATCGGGGACCTGAACTCCCGTCGCGGACAGATCGAGTCGATGGAACCCGTCGCCGGCGGCCAGCAGGTCAAGGCGAACGTTCCGCTTTCCGAGATGTTCGGCTACGCGACGGCTCTCCGTTCCCGCACGCAGGGACGCGGCGTCTACTCCATGGAGCCCGGTCACTTCGCAGAAGTGCCGAAGTCGCTCCAGGAAGAGATCGTCAAACTCCGCGCGAAGGCGTGAATCCGATTTAACAACACGGTTCCCGTGCGTTAAATAACCAGAACAAAAAATATTTTAATGGAGGAAAACCAAAATGGCAAAGCAGAAGTTTGAAAGAACCAAACCCCATGTGAACATTGGTACCATCGGTCACGTTGACCACGGTAAGACCACTCTGACCGCCGCGATCACGAAGTACCTTTCTCTGTCTGACAGCACGATCGACTTCATGGCGTACGATCAGATCGACAACGCCCCCGAAGAGAAGGCGAGAGGTATCACGATCAACACCCGTCACGTTGAGTACCAGACCGCGGCGCGCCACTATGCGCACGTCGACTGCCCGGGCCACGCCGACTACGTGAAGAACATGATCACCGGTGCTGCCCAGATGGACGGCGCTATCCTGGTCGTTGCCGGTACCGACGGCCCTCTGCAGCAGACCCGCGAGCACGTTCTGCTCGCCCGTCAGGTCGGCGTTCCCGCGATCGTCGTCTTCATGAACAAGACCGATATCGTCGACGACCCCGAGCTTCTCGACCTCGTTGAGATGGAGATCCGCGATCTTCTGAACGAGTACGACTTCCCGGGCGACGATATTCCGATCATCCGCGGCTCCGCCCGTGAGGCGCTCGAGTCCCCGTCGAAGGATCCCAACGCTCCCGAGTATGCTTGCATCAAGGAGCTGATGGACGCCGTCGACAACTATATCCCGACCCCTGACCGTAAAGCCGACCTGCCGTTCCTGATGCCCGTCGAGGACGTGTTCTCGATCTCCGGCCGCGGCACCGTCGCTACCGGTCGTGTCGAGCGCGGCACGCTGAAGATGAACGACACCGTCGAGATCGTCGGTCTCTCGGATGAGAAGAGAAGCACCGTCGTCACCGGTATCGAGATGTTCCACAAGCTCATGGACGCTGCCGAAGCGGGCGACAACATCGGCGCTCTGCTCCGCGGTATCCAGAAGAACGAGATCGAGCGCGGTCAGGTCCTCTGCAAACCCGGCACGATCCATCCGCACACCGTCTTTGTCGGCCAGGTCTACGTTCTGACCGAGAAAGAAGGCGGCCGTCAGAAGCCCTTCTTCTCCGGCTACAGACCTCAGTTCTACTTCCGCACCACCGACGTTACCGGCTCGATCAAACTCCCCGAGGGCGTTGATATGTGCCGTCCCGGTGATAACGTCGATATGACCGTCGAACTGATCACCCCGATCGCTATCGAGAAGGGGCTCCGTTTCGCTATCCGTGAGGGCGGCAGAACGGTCGGTTCCGGCGTCGTTGCCGACATCAAGGAGTAATCGACTCCGCCACACACAAATACGGGCGACCGCTCCGCGGTCGCCCAAAACAAAAACGAGACGGCTTTTCGTTTTGGGCTTTTTCGTCCGGCGCGAAAAGAACGGCTCGTCAAAACCGAGCTGACGAATTGTGATGCAGAATCCCCGTTCTCGACCCGAAGCCGTATACGCATACGGCGAGAGGGAGAGAACGCGGATAGGAAAGCGCTTTGAATTGAAAAGGAGAAAACCGCAGGTTTTCAACCTCTTTCATCAAGCTGATTCAACATATTTGTTGTTCACCTCTTTCCACGCTTTCCGGTCTGCGCAGAATTCGGCGCTCGTCAAAACGGGGCTGACGTATTTTGAGGCAGAATCCTCGCTCTCGCTCCGAAGCCGTATACGCATACGGCGAGAGGGCGAGAACGGGGATAGGAAAGCACTTTTAAATAGAAAAAGAAAAAAACCGAAGGTTTTTATCCTCTTTCATCAAGTGAAAACCGATCAATCCGTTTTCATTCTTTTTCCGTGCTTTCCGATCTGTCCAAAATAAGGCGCCCCGAGTCAAGAATCTTTGGGGTTTGGTGAGATTCCATACCGGCAGTATAGTCTGCGAACGGGGAGCGATCCCCGCCGAGTCAGGTGAGATTCCTGCACCGACGGTTAAAGTCCGGATGATAAAAGATTCGGCAAGAGTAACCCCCGAGGTACGTTTACTTTGGGGGTTTTTCTATTTTTCAGGGCAAAATCCATCCTTCGCCCGAAAGTATCCTGCCGAACCGTATTACCTGCACAGCAGGAGAAAGGCGAAAAAACAATGGCAAATATCCAAGACGAAAACAAAACCGTGGAGGAGGGCGACGTTAAAGCCCCCGCCTATATCGAGCCCATCGACGACGCGCCGGTCGGACTCGGAGACGCCCCCGTCAGGCGCAGATCAAGCACCGACCTTCGCTTGCGCAAGACCATCGCCGCGGCTCTGTTCTCCGCGCTCGCGTTCCTCGGCGTGTTCGTGTTCCATATCAAGGTCGCGGGATTCCTCACCTTCGACTTCAAGGACGCCGTGATGACGGTCGGCGCGCTCTGGCTGGGTCCCGTCGCGGGGGTCCTCATGGCGGCGGTCGTCGCGTTCTTCGAGTTTATTTCGGTCAGTTCGACGGGACCCTACGGGCTGCTGATGAACTTCGTTTCGAGCGCGAGTTTCATCCTTCCCGCCGCGCTCCTGTTCCGTTTCCGCCGCACCCGCGTGAGCGCTATGATCGGGCTTTCGCTCTCGGTCGTCTTTATGCTGGCGGTGATGATGCCGCTCAATATCCTGATCGACCCGCTCTACCTGCACGTTTCGCGCGAAAAGGTCCTGGAACTGATCCCGCCGACGCTGCTCCCCTTCAATCTGGTCAAGGGCGTACTCAACGCGGCTTTGGCGGCGCTCCTGTTCCAGCCGGTCAGACGGGCGCTGAACAGCGTTGAGATCCTGCCCCCCGACGAGGAACCCCGCCGGCTCCCCGCATGGGTGATCCCCGTTACCGCGGGCGTTATCGCCGTCGCCGCGGCGCTCGTTTTCTTTCTCGTCCTCGACGGAAAGTTCCGGTTCATCCGTTGAATACCTTTATCCCCCTCCATTCGGAGGGGGATTGATTATTTGTTGCTCATATTTGCCGAAAAGCGGGCGCTTGCTTTACAAAACCGCGCTGATATGCTATAATTGATTTATTATAGTACGCTTGCCCGGCGCGCAAGCCGACCGGGATCAGAAAAGGAGACGGCGACCCGATATGAAACGCGGTACGATCAGAAGAACGGTCCTTTGTCTGCTTCTCGTTTTGACGTCGATCTTTCTCGCTTCCTGCGGGCTGGTATCGGTGGAGACGACGGCGGGGAATACCGCCGCGCCGAAAACGACGGTGGTTACGGCGCCCGAGCCCGATAAGACGGTGATCCCCGATTGGACGACCGACGGAGAGACCTATCCCGATACAGGCGTCAAGTGTTATTTTGAAGTGAAAGAGACCGGCGCTTCGTCCCGCCCGGGCGTCACCTACGCCTATCTTGCCGACGGGACGGCGGTACGCAACGGGACGACCTATCCGCAATATACGTTCATTCACGTCGAAACCAGCGAGCCCGAGTTCGCTACCTTCGTCGGCTGGTCGGTCGGCAAACCTCTGCGCGAGGGCGAAGAGCCGATTTCGACCGAACTCGGCTACTCGTTCCGGCTTACCGAAATGACCTATCTGTACGCCAATTTCAAGGAGACCTACCCCGCCGTGACGACGCTGACCTACCACCTGAACGGCGGCACGTCGAGTTCGGGCGATACCTACGTTCAGACGGTCGACACCTCGTATTTCACCGCCCCGAACACCCTTTACAACGCCGGCGGCTTTACCCGCGAGGGCTACGTTCTGCTCGAATACAACACGAAAGCCGACGGAACGGGCGAGGCGTACTCTCCCGGCTGCAAGGCGAACGCCGTCGACGGCAAACTCGATCTGTACTGTATCTGGGCTCCGGTCTCCACCGGTTTCACGACCGCGTCCGCGACCTACAGCGTCAGTTGGCGGGAAAACTACTCCGGCGTCAAGATCACCGGCTACACGGGTGACGACGAAACGCTGGTCATTCCCGAAACCATCAACGGCAAACAGGTCGTGTCGATCGGGGCGGGCGCGATCACGAACAAGAGTTTCACCACCCTCGTCCTGCCGCGCACCCTGCGCGAAGTTGAGGACGGCGCGTTTGCGGGCTGTTCCTCTCTCAAAACGCTCTATATGGGCGACGGGATCCTCTCGGTGACGAATAACGCCTTCGACGCGGCGACCCGCTCGAATTGGAGCGAATTCCGGCTGTCCGCGACGACCGCACCGCGGTACGCGTCGAGTTACGACGGCGGCTACCGCGTCAAATGGGACCGGCTGATGCGCGGGGTCGCGTCGGGAAAGAAGATGATCGTCTTCGTGTCGGGTTCGTCCTCCTTCCACGGGATCGCGACCGAGTATCTTGAAAAACTGCTCGGGGACGAGTATTTCGTCGTCGAGTACGGGACCATCCGCACGACCAACAATATGGTTTATATGGAGGCGGTCGCGAACTTCGTTAAAGACGGCGATATTGTGGTCTACGCCCCCGAAAACTCGATCTACCAGTTCGGCTGTCCCGAGTTGAGTTGGAAACTTTTCCGCGACCTTGAATCCAGCCAGAACGTCTGGCGTTATATCGACGTCCGGAACTACGACAATCTCTTCGGCGCCTTCGCGGAATATCAGAGCAACCGTTGGGGAAAACCGGAGGAGACGTATTTCCTGCACCCCTCGAACAACGCCGACCGGAACGGCGACTTCCAGAACAACGAACACAAAGGATACTGCTCGGGGTACGGCGCGACCAAACACGGCTACTTCACCGTCACTCTGAACGAGATGGTCAACACGACCACGACGATCACGTCGGAGATCTCGCTCTCAAACCCCGATCAATGGATCCGCCTCGATACCTACGCCTCCGACGTCCGCCGCATCCTCGGAAAAGTGACCGAGAGGGGCGCGGCGGTCTACTTCGGGTTCTGTCCCGTCAACGAAAACGCCCTGACCGCGAACGCGAGGACCCCCGCGCAGCAGGCGGCGTTCGACGCGCTGATCGCAGAGACCTTCGGGATCGGGCTGCTCGGCTCCTGTTCCGACCACCTCTACGACTGGATCTATATGTATAAAGGGAGCGACGGCTCCGACTTCCACTTGAACGACTACGGCAGGGCGATCAACACGTATAAGATTTATACCGAACTCTGCGAAAAACTCGGACTTGCCCCGGTCGGGGCGAAAGCGTACGGCACGGATTTCGCCGGCTGCAAATTCGAGTGACCCCCGCATAAGAAAAACGAATTGGAGGAAATGGCCCGTGGCGATCATCAACTGGCTGAAACAATCCCCGTTCTCGACCCCGTGGTTCGACGCGATCCTGTTCGGCGTGCTTCTCTTTGAGGTTCTGCCGTTCTTTCTCCGCGCCCGCGCCGCAAGGTACTCTTTTACCGCGGCGTCGCTTCTCTGTCAACTCGGGCTTCTGATCTCCTGTCTGTTCCTCGGCGCGCCTCTGACCGACACGCTGATCGTTCTGACGGCGGCAGCCCTTATCTCCTCGGGCGCGTCGCTTCTCGAATACCGCCTGTTCGACAGGGAAGAGACGATAGCGGAATGCAAAGTCAAGGCGGAGGAAGCCGCGCGGATCGCGGAGGAACGCGCAACCGCCGAAACCCCGGATGAAACGCCGACCGAAAGGGGGGATGACGCACAATGACGTTCAATTCCATCCCCTTACTGATCTTCTATCCCTGCGTTCTGCTCGGCTATTTCGGCACGCGGCTTCTCCCCGAAAAGATCGGGAGTCAGGCGCGCTGGATCTTCCTGCTCCTCGCCAGTTACTTCTTCTATATGTACTCCCAGCCGGCTTTGATCGTCCTGATCCTGTTTACGACCTTGGTCTCCTGGGTGTCGTCGCTCGTGATCGAGAAACTCGACTTGAAGATCGCGTCGGGCGCACTCTCCGAAAAAGAGATCGCGCGCGCCCGTCGGCAGAAGAAATGGTGCCTTGCCCTGACGCTGATCTCGTCGCTCGGCGTCCTGTTCTTCTTCAAGTATTTCATCTTCATCTGCGAGAGCGTGTTCGGGATCGTCGGGCTCTTCACGGGTCAAGCGTACAGGATCAATCTGGATTTGATCCTCCCGGTCGGCATCTCGTTCTACACCTTCCAGACGCTCTCCTACGCGATCGACGTCTACCGCGGCAAGATCCGCACCGAACGGCACTTCGGCTACTACGCCCTGTTCGTCTCGTTTTTCCCGCAGCTCGTCGCGGGACCGATCGAGCGCCCCGCCAACCTGCTCCCGCAGCTCCGCACCCGTCTCCCCGTCACGCGCGAGGACGTGGGCTACGGGCTCCGGAAGATGATGCTCGGCTTCTTCAAGAAGATCGCCGTCGCGGACCTGATCTCGGTCTACGTCAACTCGATCTACAATAACCTCGACGGTTTCGAGACCGTCCCCGCCCTCGGGGTGGTGATCGCGACCCTGCTCTTCGCCGTACAGATCTACTGCGATTTCTCGGGCTATTCGGATATCGCGATCGGCTGCGCCCGGATCATGGGCATCCGGCTGATGAAGAACTTTGACCGTCCCTATACCGCAAGGACCGTCCGCGAGTTCTGGGGTCGCTGGCACATCTCGCTCTCGACCTGGTTCCGCGACTACCTCTACATCCCCCTCGGCGGCAGCCGCTGCGCCAAATGGCGGCATCTTCTGAACGTCGCGATCGTCTTCCTCGTCTCGGGGCTCTGGCACGGCGCGGCGTGGACCTTCGTTATCTGGGGCGCCCTGCACGCCTTCTACCAGATCGTCGGCATCCTGACCCTGCCCCTGCGCAACCGCCTGCTTGAAAAGATGAAACTCTCCCCCGACGGACGGCTGATCCGCGGGATCCGCGTTTTCAACACCTTCCTGCTCGTCGATTTCGCGTGGCTCTTCTTCCGCGCCAATTCGACCTCGGACTTCGGGAAACTCCTCTCCGCCCTGTTCTCGGGCGAAAGCTGGCGCGTCCCGATCCAAAGCGTCCTCTCGTCGATGCAGCTGACCGTTCCCGCGATCCTTCTGATCGTTTTGTCGCTTGCGCTGCTCCTGCTCGTCGACCGTCTGATCCTGCATCACGACGAGCCGTCGGGGAGCGGGGCGCTGGTCAGACGCGGCGGGTTTATCGCGGTTACTTGGATCGTTATTTTCGCCTGGACGTACCTTATGGCAAACGACCTGACCTCCACCTTCATCTACTTCCAGTTCTGACGGGGCGGTTATGAAAAAAGCAGGAAAATCGGTCGTTTTTCCGCTCTCGATCGTTCTCGCGGTCGCCCTTCTGTTAACGCCCTTCGCCGTCCTTTCGGGGGTCGTTTTCGGGGGTGAGAAGGTCTATCGGAACACCTTCTACGCGGAACTCGACGACAAGTACGACAGGCTCTTTTCCGCCGAGGGGGAAAAGATCGTTCTGATCGGCGGCTCGTCGGTCGCGTTCGGATACGACAGCAAAACGCTCTCGGACCTGTTCGACCGTCCCGTCGTCAACTTCGGGCTTTACGCCGAACTCGGCACCAAACTGATGCTCGATCTTGCCGAGGATGCGATAGGGGAGGGCGATATCGTTCTGATCGCGCCCGAACTCGACCCGCAGACGCTCTCGCTTTTTTTCAGCGGAGGGGCGGCTCTCCGCGCGCTGGAGGAAAAGCCCTCGATGATCCGCGGGATAAGACGGGAGAACTATCCCTCCCTTTTCGGGGCGCTGTGGTCGTTTGCGGGCGAGAAGATCGGGTATCTGAAACACGGCGCGCCCGACCCCGCCGGGGTCTACAACAGCCGGAACTTCAACGAGTACGGCGACGTCGTCTATACGGTCACGGAGACAAGCGACGGCGGGGAGGAGATATCGGTCGACGGACGGAAGGAAAAGAACGTGATGAGCGGTTTCTTCGATTCCTCGACCAAGGTGATCCCCGACGCGTCGATCGTCTCGGAGGACTTTCTCGACTATCTGAACGCCTTTATCGACAGGATCGCGAAGCGCGGCGCCTCCGCCTACTTCGTCTTTTGCCCCGTCAACGCGATGGCGCTGACCCGAAGGAGCGAAAACGGGGAAGAGATCCCGGTCGCCCTCGACGCATTGAAACTTGAGACCGGTGAGACCAAGGCGAGTATCAAGGGCGTCGCGCTCCCCGACGAACTTTCCCTGCGCTGCGCGGGATTTGCCGACTACCTGTCCGAAAGACTGCATTGCGAGATCCTCGGCTCGACCGTCGATTTCGTTTACCCCCCCAACTACTTCTACGACACCAACTTTCACCTGAACACCCGCGGGGCGGCTCTCCACACCGCGAAGGTCGGCAATCTCCTCTACGGGGCGCTCCGCGAAACCGACGAGAAGCCGCTTGCCGAGAGCAAATATCTGCCCGAGATCGAGATCCCGCTCGCGGATATGGAGACGGTGTACGACGAGGGCGACCTGCGGTACCGGCTGACCCTCGACGACGCGTTCTCGGTCGTCGGCGTGACCGAAACCGGCAAGACCAAAGAAACGGTCGTCCTGCCGACCGAGATCACGGTCTACGACGCAAAACTCGGCTTCGAGATCACCCGTCCCGTCAGCGCGATCGCGACCCGGGCGTTTGCCGGCACGACGCGGCTCAAAACCGTCGTGATCGGGGACCGAAACCGGATGAAAGAGATCTGTACCCGCGCCTTTGCCGATTCGTCGGTCCGTGAGATCTACCTGTTCTGTCCCGTCGAGGGATTCCTCGCGGGCAAGGATATGCTCGGCGGCGCCGTCGACGGCTTCAGAATACGGGTCGGGCAACACCTCGGCTACGAGACCGACTACAGCTGGGGCGAGATCAACGTCGAGGGACAGCCGAAGACGCTCGTAGTCACCGAGAAGACCTTTGCCGATTTTACCGACTGACCGCCCGCCGATCCCGCACGCGTATCATCTATGAATATTTTGTAAACATTCCGCCGGAAGCGTTGACTTTCCGGCGGGATCGTTTTATGATAAAAGCGTTTGAAAATGAGAGCAACTCTCAATTTGAAAAGCGGAAGGAGGGGCGAAATGGAGGGATATCATACCGACCAGAAGGATCGGCTGCTCGATTTTCTCGGTCGGAACACGACCCGTCAGTTCAGAATGGAGGAGATCGTCTCCGCGCTTGACGGCAAGGTCGGGAAAAGCACGGTCTACCGGCTGATGCGTTCGCTCGTCGGAGAGGGGCGCGTGCGCCGCTTCGAACTCGGAAGGACCATCTACTATCAGTATCTCTCCGGCGCGGCGTGCGACTCCCACCTGCACCTCAAATGCACGGTCTGCGGACGGATGCAGCACCTCGACTGCACGGTCTCGACCTTCCTGCGCCGTCAGATCCTCGCGACCAACCGCTTTCAACTCGACGACCGGCTGACCCTGCTGTTCGGGCTCTGCGCCGACTGCCGCGAAAAATCGTCCGATACCCCCGAAAGGAAATCCAATGCTTGACGTCATACTCGATACGCTGAAGGACTTCGGGACCGTTCTCCCGTTCCTTTTCCTGACCTACCTGTTTATGGAGTGGCTCGAATCCCGCGCCGGGGCGGGCAGCCGCCGTCTGCTCTCGGGCGCGGGGCGCTTGTCCCCCGTCGTCGGGGGGCTGCTCGGCGCGATCCCCCAATGCGGGTTTTCGGCTGCCGCCGCCGGTCTTTACGCGGGGCGGGTGCTTTCGCTCGGGACGCTCTACGCCGTGTTCCTCTCGACTTCCGACGAGATGCTCCCGATCCTGATCTCCGAACGCGCGGAGCCCCTTCTGATCCTGAAGATCCTTCTTACCAAGGTCGTCTGCGGCGTCGTTCTCGGTCTTCTGACCGATCTCGTCCTCGCGCCGTTCCTCCGCCGCAAAAAAAACGCGGCGGAAACCGCTGCGCCGGAAAACGGGGAAGACCCGTCGGAGCCCTGCTCCTGCGGGTGCGCGGACTGTTCGGGCAAACGCGGTTGGAAACAGATCCTCCGGTCGGCGCTGCTCCACACGCTGAAGATCGCCGCCTACCTTCTTTTGATCGTTTTCGCTCTGAATACCGTCGTGCATTTCGTCGGGGAAGAGCGGCTGTCCGATCTTCTGACCGCGGTCCCGGTGCTGCCGCAGGCGGTCGCCTCCCTCGTCGGGCTGATCCCGAACTGCGCGGCGTCGGTCACGGTCACGGAACTGTTCTTGAAGGGAGGGCTCTCGGCGGGCTCGATGCTCGCGGGTCTGCTCTCGGGCGCGGGGATCGGCACGCTGATCCTCTACCGCGTGAACCGTCCGATCCGGCAGAACGTCGCGATCGTCGCCGTCCTCTGGGCGATGGGCTTCCTTGTCGGGCTCCTGTTCGATCTCACCGGGCTCTCGACCGTCGTTTTCTGACTCCCTCAAAACGAAAACCGGCGCCCGTGCGGGCGCCGGTTTTCGTTGGTTGATCCCTTCGTATCGTATTATTCAAAAAAGCAAGGATTCTCGTTCGGTTTTTGTTTCACTTTCCTCTTTTTTCTCCCTCGAAAAGATTTTTCGGCTTTTCTATGGACAAATCGGCAAGGTTTTGCTATAATACACTTTTAGAACGCGTATTCCCGCAAGGCGCGTAACGCAACGCGTAACGCAAAGGGGAAAACGCATAGGGCGTAAGGAGAACGGTATGAAGAAAAACGTGGTCGTGATCGGATACGGAGGACAGGGCGGCTGGCACGCCGATCACGCGCTGAAGAGCGACGTCGTCACGCTGCGCGGCGTGTACGATATCAAGGAGGAGCGCAACGAACTCGCGCGGTCGCGCGGGATCAAGGTCTACGCTTCGCTTGACGAGATCTGCGCGGACAAAGACGCCGAGATCTGCGTCGTCGCGACCCCGAACGACGTGCACGAGGATATCGTGGTACGGCTGCTGAAGAGCGGTCACAACGTCGTCTGTGAGAAGCCGGTGGCGCTCTCGGTCGACTCGTTCGACAAGATGACGGCTGCCGCCCGCGAATCGGGAAAACTCTTCACCGTTCACCAGAATCGCCGCTGGGACGTCGACTTTCTCGCGATCAAGGAGATCGTCGATTCCGGCAAGATCGGCGCGCCGATCAATATCGAATCGCGCATCCACGGCTCCCGCGGCATCCCGAGCGACTGGCGCTGTCACAAGCGGTACGGCGGCGGGATGATCCTCGATTGGGGCGTGCATCTGATCGACCAGATCCTGCAGATCATACCCGGGAAGATCGAGCGAGTTTATTGCGAGACTACCCATATCACCACCGACGAGGTCGACGACGGCTTCAAACTTCTTCTGACCTTTGAAAACGGCGTCCGTTCGCTCGTCGAGGTCGGCACCTACAACTTCCTCGCTCTGCCGCGCTTCTATCTGCAGGCGAAGAAGGGAACGGCGCTCATCACCGATTGGCGGCAGAACGCCCGCGTCGCGTATTGCAAGGCGTGGAACGAAGCCGACGTCCTCCCGGTGCAGACCGCGGCGGGCATCACCAAGACCATGGCGCCCCGCGACTCGATCACCCTCGACGAGTACGATTGGACCCGCCCCGCGTCCGACGTCCACGACTTCTACCGCAACCTCGTCGCCGCGATCGACGGCAAAGCCGAGCCCATCGTCAAACTCCCCGAAGTGCGCCGCGTCCTTCGCGTGATGGAAGAGGCGTTCAATTCCGCCGCCTCCGGCAACGCGATCTCCGTTTCCATCTGACGCCGCTTGCGGCGTCAATCCCGCGGCAGCGGCAATTCACGACGGCTCTGCCGTTATTTCATTCGTTCTCCCTCCCCCGACAAGGGGCAGGGGACGGCGTGCGACGTCCCGCGTTCCTTACCCTGCGGCGCGTAATTTCATCTCCTCGGGCAATTAGCTCAGTTGGTTAGAGCTACCGGCTCATAACCGGTTGGTCCTGGGTTCGAGTCCCCGATTGCCCACCAACACCCCCTCCGCCGCCCCTCGCGGGCGCCGGAGGGGGTGTTGGCGTTCACTCGTTGGAACTCGAACCCACTCTTTTTCGCGCTCCCCTCGTCCCGCGCGAAAAAGATTAAGCTCCCGCCATCCACGGGAGCTTTGTTTTTACTGCTCTCGGGCGGGAGCATGGGTTAGCGCCGCGTTCCCCCGTCGCGGCGCGTCGAGTCCCCAACCATTGGATACTTTTTCGGAGTCGGAGTTCAAAGATAAACCATAAAACAATAGAAAACACCGGCAGATCAAAGATTAAAATGGTCTGTCGGTTTTTTGTTTCAAAGTCGATTTTTTCCTTCGAGTTAGAATGATAAATAAAGTGTAGATCACCTAAAAAACCACCCCGCCGAAGCGGGGTGGAAAACGCAGTGTTTTTGAAGCAAGGTGAATATTGAAAAACATTCAATATCATAAAAAATGCAAAATGGAAAAATAGATCGCAATTAGAACATACCAACTGCACACTATAATCAAGGCTGTTGTGCTTTTTAAAAAAGATCCAATTGCAAGTCCTATAGAAAAATCGAACAGGAATGATAAGGCAAATAGCGCATAAAGAAGTAGCGTCAGACAACACAAAACAAACGAGATAGCAAAAGGCGCAACTTTATATGTTTTCAATCGTTCTTCATACACTTTGTTGTTGTTCTTTCTTTTCCCTAACCATAATAGTTTCCTGAAAAACGATTTTTCACCGAGATCAGTTTGGGGATTGTCGTAAAAACGCGTTCCACCGGCATTGGGGCCGGTTGCAAAAATGCGTGTAAGAAATAGCATCCCCAAAACCATAATCAGCACATAGTATTGTCTCATCATTATACTCCATCACAATTTAAAAGCTAGGGATTGTACTAGATATTGCATCGGAGAAAACAGAGTTCAAAATTGTTACGGCAAGAATTCTTCTTACGCTGTTCACAAAATACTGTTCATGTCAACCGGGTGTTTGCAGCGTAAAAAACGGCGGGGCATATGTCCCGCCGTCGGGTCAGTATTTTTTCGATCGGAGCGAACGCTCGGTCTCCTTGATCGCCTCGACCGCCTTGTCGGAGAGGTTGAAGGCGACGTAGTAGTAGAGCGTATCGATGATCGCGAGCTGCGCGATCCGCGAGTTCGTGATCGCGATCGTCGTTGCGCCGTGTTCTTTCGCGACCTTGAGCGCCTCGACGATATCCTTCGACGAGCCCGAGTGCGACACGCCGATCGCGACGTCCCCATCCGCAAGATGCGACGCGACGATCATCTGCATATGGTTGTCCGAGCACGCCGTCGCGTTCAGTCCGGCGCGGATGAACTTGTGGCTCGCGTCGAGCGCGACCGACGCAGAGTTCCCGAGCCCGAACAGCGCGATTTTTCCCGCTTTGCAGATCGCGTCGGCAGCGACGGCGAGCGCGTCGGGATCGAGCGCCTTCTTGGTCAACTCAAGCGAGCAGTAGATCTCGTTGCACGCCTTGTCGAACATCTCGCCCGCGGTGTCGTTTGCCGTGATCGTCGTGCTGACGGTTGGACGCGTCTCGGCGGCGAGCGCGATCTTCAGATCCTGGTATCCCTCCAGCCCGACCTTCCTCGAGAAGCGGACGATCGTCGCCTCGCTGCACTTGCACTTTTCGGCAAGTTCCACGATCGAGAGCGAGATGATCTTGCCCGGGTTTTCGGCGATCCAGTCGGCGATCTTCTTTTCCGCCGCGCCGAGGGATTTATAGATCAATTTGATCTTCAGCGATACTTTATCCATTATCCACCTCTCGGTTTTTGTCCTACTCTTTATTATAAACGAAAAAAACCGTTTTGTCAAATGAAAATAATTTTCGCGTCTCGTATTGACAGCGTAGGTTTTTAAGTGTTATAATAATTTATGGGCGAAAATTATTTTCTTATCCGGAAACGGTTGTCCAAAGGACAAGGAGGAAAAATGAACGATTTTTTGTTTGACGTGATCGCGACCGAACTCGAGGACGCGGTCGGACGGGAGAATTGCTCTACCCGCACCATCGACAAGATCACCCACAGCGTGGACTATTTCTGGCTGTCGCGGATGTGGGCGGACCGCGGGCTGCGGATGCCGGAAGGCGACTTCATCGTCGCGCCGAAGGACGCGAAGGAGACGTCCGCGGTTCTGAAGATCGCCAACTACTACAAACTCCCCGTGACGACCTGGGGCGGAGGAGGCGGCACGCAGGGCGGGGCGATCCCGGTCTGCGGAGGCATCGTGCTCGACACCAAACGGATGAACGCGATCACCGACTTCAACGAGCGGGGAATGTATATCGAGTGCGGCACCGGCACGATCTACAAACATCTCGAGTGGGCGGCAAACGAGCGCGGCTACGCGACGATGCACTATCCGTCCTCGCTTACCTGTTCGACGGTCGGCGGGTTTCTCGCGCATCGCGGGATCGGCGTTTCCTCGACCAAGTACGGCAAGATCGACGATATGGTTTTGCAGATGGAGGTCGTCCTGCCGAACGGGACGATCATCGAGACCTCTCCCGCGCCCAAGCACGCGGCGGGTCCCGACCTGAACCAGATCTTCATCGGCTCGGAAGGCACGCTCGGCGTCATTACGAAGGCACAGATGCGCATTTACGATCAGCCCGAGGCGCGGCGCTTCCGCGGCTTCCTGTTCCACAATATGACCGACGCGTTCAACGCCGGGCGCGAACTGCTCCAGAAGTTCAAGCCCTCGGTCATGCGTCTCTACGACGAAGCCGAAACGGCGTCGCTGATCAAGAAGATCGTCGGAGTCGAAAAGAAGGGCGCGTTTATGAACGTCGCGATCGAGGGCGTTTCCGAGATGGTCGATCTCGAAGAGAAGATCCTGCTTGACACCTTCCGCAAATACGGCGCCGAGGATCTCGGGTCGGAATACGGCGAAAAGTGGTGGAAAGAGAAGATCACCTTCTTCTATCCCGGACATATGATGGATATTCCGCAGTGCTTCGGCACGATGGACACCATCGCCCCCTACGATAAGATCGAGAAGATCTACTGGGAGATGAAAAAGGCGATCGAGACCAACTTCCCGCAGGCGAAGTTCATCGCCCATTTCTCGCATTGGTACGAGTGGGGCTGTATGATCTACGACCGCTTCATCGTCGACGGCAAGGACGTGCCGAAAGACCCGCACGAGGCGTTCCGCCTCCACCAGGCGATCTGGAACTGCGGCGTCCGCACGGCGCTCGCGAACGGAGGGGTCGTCAACGACCATCACGGCGTCGGCATCAAACTCGGACGGCTGATGAAAGAGCAGTACGGTCCCGCGATGCAGGTCTTCGAGGGCATCAAAAAACAACTCGATCCGAACGGGATCATGAACCCGTACAAACTCGGACTGTAAGGGAGGCGTACGCAAAATGAAGTTTTCACGGAAAAGCACGGAACATCTCGACGCCTGCCGCTTCTGCTGGATGTGCCGCCATATCTGCCCGATCGGGAACGCGACGGGGCAGGAGAGAAACACGGCGCGGGCGCGCGCTCTGGGGCTTTCGCTCGTGGCGCGCGAGGCGGTCGACTATTCCGAAGATATCATCAACAACGTCTACGAGTGCGCCCTCTGCGGCGCGTGCGTCAAGGAGTGCGTGACCGGATGGGATCCCGTCGCGTTTACCAAAGAGGCTCGGCTCGGCGCGGCGCTCGACGGCAAACTCCCCGCTTACGTATTGAAAATGGTGAACGCGGTCCTCGAAACGGGGAACGTTTACGGCGCGAAGCCCGACGGGAAACTTGCCACAAAGATCCGGGGGCTTGACAAGAGCGACACGCTCTTCTTCCTCGGCGCCGACGCGCGGTATAAGACCCCGGAGAACGCCGCCGGAGCGATCGATCTGCTTCAAAAACTCGGCGTCTCTTTCACGGCGCGGGAGAACGAGCCGGACAGCGGATACGGGATGGACTTTCTCGTCTCTGCGACGTCCGAGACCAAGTCGGTCGCAGAGACGTGCGCCGCCGCGCTGAACGGTTATAAAAAAGTGATCTGCTACGATCCCGCGGACGCCAAAATTTTCCGCCGCGAATACAAAAAATGGGGGATCAAACTCGCCCCCGAAATCTTGACCTTTACCGAATATCTTGCTATAATCATAGATGAGAAAAAGGTCAAGAAAAGCGATCTCGTTTTCACCCCGCAGGACAGCGCGATCCTCGCCCGCGATCTGGAGGAAACCGAACCGATCCGGAAGATCCTCGGAAAGATCGGCCGGGTCTCGGAAATGCTGCTCAACCGCCGCGACACGATGCTCGCCGGCAACCTGATCATGAACGAGTACATGCCCGCCGTGATGGAACGGGTCGCCGCCGACCGGTGGATCAACGCGAAAAACGTCGGGGCAAAGATCCTCGTGACCGAGAGCCCCGCCGAATACGCGCTGCTCGCGAAAACGAAGCCCGCCGGGATTGACCTCGTTACGCTTGAGGAGGCGATCGCAAAATGCTTGTGAACCTGAAAACCGTCCTCTCGCTCGCCGAGGCGGGCGGGTTCGCGATCCCGGCGTTCAACGTCTACAATATGGAGACGGTGATGGGCGCCGTCAAGGCGGCAGAGGAACTCCGCGCGCCCGTCATCCTGCAGGTCTATCCCCGCTTGATGAAGGAAGAGGCGGGTTACTATCTGTCTCCCGTCGTCGTCGCGGCGGCGCGGAAGGCGACCGTCCCGGTCTGCTTCCATCTCGATCACGGTCCCTCGGAACTCGAGACGACCCGCGCGCTCCGCTGGGGCGCGACCGGGATCATGCTCGACGGTTCGACCCTGCCGTTCGATGAGAATATCGCCCTGACGCGCCGGGTGGTCGACACCTGCGCGTATCTCGACGTTCAGGTCGAGGGCGAACTCGGACATATCGGGACGACGAGCGACAGGGAGCAAGATGAGTTCACGCGCCCCGAGGACGCGAAGGTCTTTTTCGAGAGGACCGGCGTTTCCTGTCTTGCCGTCGCGGTCGGCACGGCGCACGGGCGCTACAAGAAACCGCCGAAACTCGATATCGACCGGATCAAAGCCATCCGGGAGGCGACGGGAGGCGCGGCGCTCGTTCTGCACGGCGGAAGCGGCGTCCCCGACGAGGAGATCAAAAAAGGCGTTGCGGCGGGGATCCGCAAAATGAACTTCGCGACCGATATCTGCTACGCGTTTCTCGACGCTTGCAAGGAAGAACTGGAGCGCCCCGACCGCGCGATCGCGATCGACAACTTTATGAAGCGCCCGATCGAGGCGGTCAAAGCGTTCTGCATGACGCGGATCAAACTGGTCGGCGCAGACGGAAAGGTGAAATGATGGCTCGTATCGTCGGCGTCGGGGCAAACGTCTCCGACACCCTGATCACCCTGAAACGCTATCCGGCGGAGGATACGAAACTGAAAAGCGAAGGAGTCCGTCGGAGCGGGGGAGGACCCGTCGGGACGGGACTTGTCGCCGCGGCGAAACTCGGGGCGGACTGCGCCTATATCGGCAACCTGTCGGACGACGCGGACGGCGCTTTCTTAAAAGACGACTTCGCGCGCTTCGGCGTGTCGACCGAATATTGCGAGACGCTCTCCGGCTACCGTTCCTTTACCTCCTGCGTCTGGCTCTCGGAAGAGAGGGCGACCCGCACCGTCGTTTTCGACCGCGGGACGCTGCCGGGAACGACGCTCGACGAACGAACGAAAAAAGCGATCGCGGACGCCGCAGTTCTTTTGGTCGACGGCAACGACCTCGACGCCGCGGTCGAGGCGGCGAAGATCGCCCGTGAAAACGGTACGAAGGTACTCTACGACGCGGGCGGGCTTTACGCGGGGGTCGAACGGCTCCTGCCCCTCGCTGATTATCTGATCCCGTCGGAGGAGTTCGCCCTTCGCTGCACCGGGGCGAAAACCGCGGAGGACGCGGCGAAGATCCTTTTTGAAAACTACTCTCCCGCCGTCGTCGTCGTGACGCAGGGCAAGCGGGGCGGGATCCTCTGCGACGGGAAAACGGTGCGCGCCTATCCGGCGTTTCCGGTTTCCGCCGTCGACAGCAACGGCGCGGGCGACGTCTTTCACGGCGCTTTCGCGTTCGCCCTGACGCGGGGGTTCGACGCCGATCGCGCCTGTCTGCTTGCCAGCGCGACCTCGGCTTTGAAATGCAAAAAGACCGGCGCCCGCGACGGCGCCCCGGACTACGCCGCGGTCAAGGCGTTTTTGAAGGAGAACGGATATGAACTTTAAGAAAACCTACGTCCCGAAAAAGGGATATACGCCTATTTGCAAGATCGGGGAATGCTCGCTCTCGCGGCTGGAGTTCGGGATCGTCGAACTCGACGCCGGGGAAGAGCAGCCCTTCGACACGGGCGATAAGGAGACCGGATTTATCGTCCTTTACGGGCATTGCGACGTCCTCTTCGACGGCAAGACCTTCGAGAACGTCGGCAACCGGCGGAGCGTGTTTGAAAACCGCAAAGCCGAGTGTTTCTATATGCCCCGGGATCAAAAACTCAC